>DNMQ01000257.1 GCA_003488145.1 Pseudomonas sp. | reverse complement strand
TGGATGAAGCTGGCATTCGATTCACTCGCCAGCGCCTTGGCCAGCTGGGTCTTACCGGTGCCCGGCTCGCCGGTCAGCAGCACGCCCTTGGGCGGACGGGCGCCGAGACGTGCATAGGCGCCCGGGTCACGCAGGTAGGCGGTGACGTCGCTGAGCGCCTGCTTGGCCTCGGCGGCGCCGATCACGTCGGCGAAGGTGATGCCGCTGCCCTTGCGCTGCACCTCGAAGCTGCGCGTCTTCATGGCGAAGAAGATTGCCGCGCCGAGCAGCAGCAGGGCGATCGGCGAGTAGGGCAGCAGGTAGGTGTAGAAGGGCTTTTCCGCGTCGGTCTGGAACATCGCCAGCGGGAACAGCTCGCCGTTGCTCTGCGCGTACTGCTCGAGCAGCAATCCAGCCACGCGTCCGGACTGGTCCGGCACCCAGTAGCGCAGGCCGTCGTGCAGGCTGACGTAGACCGCATCCTTGCCCAGCGCGGCGCTGGCGATGCTGGCGCCACGCAGGTCGGCCAGCAGTACCGAGAGATCGCGGCGATTGGCCTGCCAGGGGGCGGTGGACTCCTGCAGGGCTTCGAGCATGCTCGCCGCCGCGCCAGTGGCTGGCGTCGACGGCGCGGCTGGGCGCAGCTGCCAATAGGCCACGCAGGCGGCGATCAGCAGAAGCAGGAAAACGGAGAGCACAGGGCCGCGACGACCTTGTAGCAGACGTGGTGTTTTCATTTCACATCCAATCGGGAAGGCCCGATGTTTCGACAAACCACCGCCCGCAGGCGGACCACAGTTGTTGTGCGGGAAACCCGCGGCGCCAAAGGTATGGCGCGCCACAGTTCGGATGTGTTGGATGCGATTTATATGCCCGACTGTGTCTCGGATCGGCAGACTCCGATAGCCGGCGAGAATACGGCAAGTGCCACCATGGGGGCGGCTGTGCGACGAACGGACGGCAGGTTTTCGACGAATGACCGTTCGCGCCGGGAACGAAATCGTCGCTGCACAAGCACGGCAGGGCTGCTGGTGCAGCGGCATTGCGTCGACGCGCCGCAGCGGCACGTGCCACATAAGTGACCGGCTGCAGAGATTGCCGCGCAAGGGCCTGTTACCGTTCGACGCCGCATGGACGTCCGTCACGCTCCGTTGCGGACATGCGACACACTGCCGACAGCCGACCCTGCCACGATGCCGGGCGCGCTCATAAAAACAACGTTCGATCGACCCGAGACTTCAACATGCCAACCCGCAACAAGACCCTGCGCTCTGCCGTTCTGGGCGCGCTGTTCGCACTACTCCCGTTCGCCTCGGCCAACGCCCAGGATACGGTCAACCTGCTCACGCAGAACTTCCCGCCGTTCAGCATGGCCAATGACGGCAAGAACTTCGCGAAGGAGGAGGCCATCAGCGGTATCGACGCCGAGGTTGTGGCCGCTCTGTTCAAGCGTGCCGGCATACCCTACACGCTGACCCTCCGCTTCCCCTGGAGCCGCCTGCAGCAGCTGGCGGAAAAAACGCCCGGCTTCGCCGTGTTCTCCCTCAGCCGTACGCCTGAGCGTGAGCCGAAATACAAGTGGGTCGGCCCGCTCAGCGAGATCCAGATCGTGCTGCTCAAGCGCCCCGACAGCCCGATCCAGATCTCCAGCCTGGAGGAGGCCCGGCAGTACCGCATCGGCTCGAAGGACGGCAGCGTCGGCAGCCAGTACCTGATCAGCCGGGGTATCGAGGTGCAGAGTTCGCTGATCGATACGCCGGCCAAGCTGAAGGCCGGCCAGTTCGATCTCTGGGCGACCACCAACCCCTCCGGCGAATACGAAGCCAAGCAGGCCGGCGTCGGCCCGCTGGCGGTGGCCCTGACCCTGAGTCGGGTCGACCTCTACCTGGCGATGAACAAGGAAACTCCCGACGAGGTCGTCGAGAAGCTGCAGCGCACCCTCGATCAGATGAAGCAGGAAGGCTTGCTGCAACAGGCTGCGCGCCGCTACGTGAACTGAAGTCAGCCCGCGCCGCGGGGGCGGCGCGACGGGCTTCAGCGCCGCTCGGAAATCGTCCCTGCGCTCAGCGCTCCGGGCTGCGCACCGAAATGCTCGAGCATGAAGTTGGCCAGCTCCGCCACTTCCCGATCGTTGAAGTGCCGGTTGAAGGCCGGCATCAGGTGATGCCCGCTGGGCCCGTGCAGGGCGTCGCCATCGAGGATGACCCTGACCAGATTCAGGCCCTGCGGGTCGCTCAGCGTGCGCAGGCCGCGCAACGCGGCGTAGTCGCTCTGGCGGCCGCTGCCGTCCCACTGGTGGCAGCTGGCGCAGGCGTCGGCGAAGAGCTTCTGCCCCAGCGGGTGCTCGCTTTCGGCGGGCGGCTGATTGGCCAGTGAGCGGGCTTCGGGGCGTTTCACGTCCGCCGGCTGGGCTGGCACCGATTTTAGATAGACGACCATGGCCTGGATATCCTCGGGTGTGAGGTGGCGCAGGCTGTGGTTGACCACTTCGGCCATCGGCCCGCCCGCCACGCCGTAGCCCGGCGCGACGCCGGTGGCCAGGTAAGCCGCCAGGGCGTCGTCCGGCCAGCCGCCGATGCCGCTCTGCTCGTCGCCGGTGATGTTCCAGGCGGCCCAGCCCTGGATGGTCGCGCCACCGAGCGCCTTGGAGCTCTGCTTCGCCTGCATGAAGTTGCGTGGCGTATGGCATTCACCGCAGTGCCCCGGACCTTCCACCAGGTAGGCGCCGCGGTTCCATTGCTCGGACTGCTGCGGGTCCGGCTCGAAGCGTTCGTCATCGAGAAACAGCAGGTTCCACAGGGCGATGCCCCAGCGCTGGTTGAACGGAAAGCCGATGTCGTTCTCCCGGTTCGGCTGGTTCACCGGTTCCAGGCTGAACAGGTAGGCCTTGATGGCGAGGATGTCCTCGCGCGGCATCAGGGTGTAGGAGGTGTAAGGAAAGGCCGGGTAGTAGTGGCGGCCATCCGGGCCGACGCCCTTCTGCATGGCCTCGACGAACTCATCGTCGGTCCAGTTGCCGATGCCGGTTTCCTTGTCCGGCGTGATGTTGGTCGAGTACAGCGTGCCGAACGGCATCTCCACCGGCAGGCCGCCGGCGTAGGGCTTGCCACCTTCGGTGACGTGGCAGGCCAGGCAGTCCGCGGCGCGGGTCAGGTATTCGCCGCGTTCGAGCAGGGCGTCGTCCGCCTGCTGCGCCAAGGCCGCCGTGCCGAACAGGGCCAGGGCAGCGCCCAGCAGGCTGCCGGTTGTGAATCGATTGTTCATGCTGGGGCTCCTCAGATCACGTAGTAGCCGGCGCGCGCCAGCGGCAGGCGGCGGATGCGCGTGCCGTTGGCGGCCGCCAGGGCGTTGACCAGCGCTGGGGCGATCATCGCCGTGCCGGCCTCGCCGACCCCGCCGGGCGCCTCGCGACTTTCGACGATGTAGGTTTCCACTGGCGGCGCATCACTGATACGCAACTGCCGGTAGTCGTGGAAGTTGGTCTGCTCGACGCGGCCCTCGCGCACGGTGATTTCGTTGAACAGCGCGGCCGACAGACCGAACAGGGTGCCGCCCTCGATCTGCGATTTGACCGATACCGGGTTCATCACCTGCCCGCAGTCGATGGCCACCACCAGTCGCTTGAGCCTGATGCCCTTGTCCTCGCTGACCTGCAGCTCGACCACGGTGGCGAGAAAGCTGCCAAAGACCTCCTGCACGGCCACGCCGCGACCGTGCCCGGCCTCGAGCGGTTCGCCCCAGCCGGCCTTTTCCGCAGCCAGACGCAGAACGCCCTGGGCACGGGGATGGCTGCCGAGCAGGGCCATGCGGTAGTCGACCGGGTCCTGCTCGACGCTGCGGGCCACCTCGTCGATGAAGCTTTCCAGCATGTAGGTACTGCGCAGCGGGCCGACGCCGCGCCACCAGGACTGGTGCAGTGCCCGGGGTGGTACCGGCACGTAGTTCACCCGCAGGTTCGGCATCGCGTAGATCGGATGCATGGCGACTTCCACCGCATCGCCGTCCAGGCCGTTCTCCGGCACCGCCTCGGGCGCGAAACGGGCCAGCACCGAGGCGCCGGCGATGGTGTGGCGCCAGCCCTGCAGGCGACCTTCGGCATCCAGCGCGGCAGCGAAGCGGTCGATGTAGTGCGGGCGGTACATGTCGTGAGTGGTGTCTTCCTCGCGCGTCCAGGTCAGCTTGATCGGATAATCGACCTGGGCCGCGATCGCTACCGCCTGGCTGATGAAGTCCACCTCCAGCCGCCGGCCGAAGGCGCCGCCGATGAGCTGGTTGTTGACGATCACCTGCTCGACCGGGCGCCCGGCGGCCTCGGCGGCGGCCGTCTGCGCGCGCACCGGCACCTGGGTGCCGACCCACAGCTC
>DNMQ01000253.1 GCA_003488145.1 Pseudomonas sp. | reverse complement strand
CCGCAGTACTGCCTAGGCGATGTCGTCGGACATCAGCAGCTTCAACCAGGCGACCAGTTCGGAGGTGGAGGGTTTCTTCGTCAGGCCAGGCACCTTGCGCACGTCGAAGAACACGTCCAGCGCCTCGCTGACCAGATCCTTCTTGATGTCGGGGTAGTGCACATCGACGATGCGCTGCAGCGTTTCCCGGTCCGGGAAGGCGATGTAGTGGAAGAAGCAACGGCGGAGGAAGGCGTCAGGCAGCTCCTTCTCGTTGTTCGAGGTAATGATGATTATCGGCCGTTGGGTCGCTTTGATGGTTTCGTTGGTCTCGTAGACGTAGAACTCCATCTTGTCGAGCTCCTGCAACAGGTCGTTGGGGAACTCGATGTCCGCCTTGTCGATCTCGTCGATCAGCAGGATGACCCGCTCCTCGCTCTCGAAGGCCTCCCACAGCTTGCCTTTCTTGATGTAGTTGCGGACGTCATGGACCTTGTCCACGCCCAGCTGGGAGTCGCGCAGGCGGCTTACCGCATCGTATTCGTAGAGGCCCTGATGGGCCTTGGTGGTGGACTTGATGTGCCAGGTGATGAGTTTGGCATCGAAGGATTCGGCCAGCTGCTCGGCCAGCATGGTCTTGCCGGTGCCGGGTTCGCCCTTGACCAGCAAGGGGCGCTGCAGGGTGATGGCTGCGTTGACTGCGAGTTTCAGGTCGTCGGTGGCGACGTAGGACTGGGTGCCTTCGAATTTCATTGCGGATTCCTTCGGCGGGCCTGGCACGCAGGCGCTCGTTGTAGTCAGGAGGGGACTATAAGGGAAGCTCGCTTGAGTGTGAACGCGAGAGCATCATTCAGTCACTGAATGGCTGCACGTACGCTTCTGGTGACGCTGCTTGGTCACTCGTCCTCGCTCAGGGATCGTTCGAATCGAGCCGAGAAGGCTTCGACGAAGGCGTTGCGCAGTATCGCGACGAAGGCCTGGAATGGGCTCACGTCGGTTTTGCGGGTGGTGCCGGACAGCTCGACACGGGTCGCGAACTGATCCTTGCTCTGGTTCTCAAGCACCTCCTGCCCGCCGCCGACCACGGCCTCCCAGAGGCCGCGGAAGAAGCCCTTGTCCTCGTTTGCCACGTCCTGTTCGTAATCGAAGATATCCACGTTGCGCAGCAACGGCTTGATGTAGCCGTCGAGCTGACTGTCGGTGGCCTGCACTTCGAGGACGAGATCACCCGTCCCGCCGGCGAAATCGAAGTTGGCATAGGCGCGACTGAGGTCATTCAGCTGTTTCAGCGGCACCCCGGTGACACGCAGATTGACCTCGAAATCCTCCCAGTCGGTAAATGGGTCGAAGCTGGCCGTCGCCTCGATCGGCGCCTGGTCGAACAGCTTGCCGGTGCCCTCGAACGCTGCCGTGCGGGTGCCATCGGCATCATCGGTGTTGGTCAGGTTATACAGGCTGGCCTGGATGTCGCTGGCGTAGACGTGCACCTGTGGGTCGGAAGAGAAGTTGCGAAAGGACAGCTGTCCATCGACAACGCGAATCTCGTTCAGCGTGATCGGTACCAGAGCATCGAGCTGGTCGCGCCAATCGACTCCTTTACCGCTTTGTGAATCGCCGCTGTCGCCGCCATCGACGAAGTTCAGGTGCGGTTGTTCGAAGATCACCTCACCGACGATCTCGCGGTGCCGCAGGATTGCGTCCCAGCTGATGGCGATATCAATACCTGGCGCCTTCAACAGCGGCGCCTGTACGCGCTTGTCCTTCTTCTCGATCAGCAGCCCTTCGACGCGATAAGCCCCGCGCCACCAAGCCAGATCGACGTCTTCGACATGGCCCTGATAGTCGCCCATGTCGGCCATCTTTTCGTTCAGATAATTACGCACCAGATGGGGCAGGGCGAGGTGCAGCACGATCAGCAGCAGGCCAAGTGCGAGAAGAATCCACAGGGGAAGCAGGCGACGGGTCATGGCGTTCCGGGGATGTGGGCGTGTTGACGATGGACCTCAGATTTCCGCCGTGAGTTCGGCTGGACTGACGCCTGGACTGCGCATAGGCTGATTGGTCTGGTACACCTCGGACAGGGCATTCCCATGAGTCGCATATTCGCAGACAACGCACGCTCCATCGGCAACACTCCGTTGGTCATGATCAACCGCCTTGGTCCCAAGGGCGTCAGCATCATGGCCAAGATCGAAGGCCGGAACCCGGCCTACTCCGTCAAGTGCCGAATCGGTGCTGGGATGATCTGGGATGCCGAAGACAGCGGCCGGATCAAGCCCGGCATGACTCTGGTCGAGCCGACCTCCGGCAATACCGGAATCGGTCTGGCCTTCGTCGCCGCGGCGCGCGGCTACAAACTGATGCTTACGATGCCAGCGTCGATGAGCCTGGAGCGGCGCAAGGTGCTCAAGGCGCTCGGTGCCGAGCTGGTACTTACCGAGCCGGCGAAGGGCATGAAGGGGGCGATCGAGAAGGCCGCCGAAATCGCGGCTTCGAACCCCGAGCAGTACTACATGCCGCAGCAGTTCGAGAACCCGTCCAACCCGGCGATCCATGAAAAGACCACCGGCCCGGAAATCTGGAACGACACCGACGGTAGCATCGATGTGCTGGTCGCCGGCGTCGGAACGGGCGGCACCATTACCGGTGTTTCGCGTTACATCAAGAACACCAAGGGCAAGCAGATCCTCAGCGTTGCCGTGGAGCCGAGCAGCTCGCCGGTCATCAGCCAGACCCTGGCGGGTGACGAGGTCAAGCCCAGCCCGCACAAGATTCAGGGGATCGGCGCAGGCTTCGTGCCAAAGAACCTCGACCTGTCCATGGTCGATCAGGTCGAACTGGTCGACGACGAGGAGGCCAAGCAGATGGCGCTGCGGCTGATGCGCGAAGAGGGCATTCTTTGCGGCATTTCCTGCGGCGCGGCGATGGCTGCGGCGGTCCGTCTGGCTGAGCGTCCAGAGATGCAGGGCAAGAACATCGTGGTGATCCTGCCGGATTCCGGCGAGCGCTACCTATCCAGCATGCTGTTCACCGACATGTTCAGCGAACAGGAACTGGTGCAGTGATGCGGTGCGACGCAGCTGAGCAATTCAGCTGCGTCGCAACTGCGCGGTTGGCCGAGTGGTTGGCGCCTGGCGCAGAATCAACCACAGCGCGAGCGCGATCAGCGCACCGCCCTGGACGTAAGTCCAGGAAAGTGGCTCATCAAGAAAGATAACGCCCCACAGCACGCCAAATGGCGGGATCAGGAAGGTCACCGTCAGTGTCTTGACCGGTCCGATATTCGCCAGCAAGCGGAAGTAGAGGATGTAGGCGAACGCCGTACAGACCAGTCCCAGACCCAGCAGACTCAGCCAGACTGTCGAATCGCCCCAGTTCACCGGCGGCGCATTCAGTAACGACAGTCCGAACAATGGCAACAGGCACAGTGTCGCACCGAGTTGGCTACCGAACGCGACCACCTCGCTGTCCAGGCCTTCGCCCTGGTTGATCCAGCGGCGGGTGAGAAAGCCGCCGAAGCCATAACAGGCGGTGGCGCCCAGGCATGCCAGTGCGCCGAGCAGCAGCTCCGTGTCGAATGGCACCGGCCCGATTCGCATCAGCAATGCCACGCCGCCGAGCCCGCTGAAAACGCCGATAATCTTGGCGAGCGTCAACTCCTCGGTGAAGAACAGGGCGCCGATCAGTACGCCCATCATCGGCGTGGTGGCGTTGAAGATCGCCGAATAGCCAGCCGGCACCAGCTGCGCGGCCACCGAATACAGTGCGAACGGCAAGCCGGAATTGATCACGCCCAGCACCAGGCACAACCCCAGCTTGCCGCGGAAATCCCAGCGCGTGCGCAGTAACAGCAGGATGACCAGCAGCCCTGCGGTTGCCAGCAACACACGAAAGAACGCCGTGGGAAAGGTGCCGAGCACTGGGGCAATGATGCGTAGAAAAAGAAAACTTGCGCCCCAGATGGCGGCGAGAGCAAGCAGGCGGAACATGTCGAGCGGGCGCATGGGGCGGCTCCACCGGAAGGGAGCTGCAAGTGTTGTCGCCCATCAGCCAACTGGCAATCCGAAACCGACTTTCAAACGGCGTGCTGCTAAGCTCGGCGGACGTTCATGTCCTGCAGTGGGTGCATCATGGTGCAGCAGAAACTGGCCGCTGAAATCGCTCGGCAGATCCTTCTGGGCTTCGACGACTACCGAGAGCACTTTCGCCTGATCACCGAAGGCGCGCGGGCGCGCTTCGAGCAGGCGCAATGGCAGGAAGCGCAGCGCGCATCGGCGGCGCGGATCAACCTCTACGAAGAGAAGGTTGGTGAAACCCGGCGTGGCCTGCTGGCCGGTTTCGATCACGCCGACCTGCTTCAGGTCGAGGCCTGGCCGCAGATCAAAAGTGCCTACATCGAGTTGATCAACCCACGCTTCGACGACGAGCTGTCGGAGACCTGGTACAACTCCATCTTCTGTGGGCTGTTCAGCCATGACTGCATCAGCGACGGCACCATGTTCATCCATACCACGCGACCGGCGGTGCGTGCTCATGAACGGCTGGCGCAAACCCGTACCTACCAGCCCAACGGCGACTTGAGCGGGATGCTCGAACAGATTCTTGGCGATTACGCATTCGCCGTGCCCTACTGCGACTTGCCAGGAGACCAGCGGCGCCTGCAGGCGCAATTGCACGAGACCCTGCCCGACTGGGTCTGCAAGGATCCGGAGCTGACCGTGGAGCTGTTCGTCTCGGTGCTCTATCGCAACAAGGGCGCATACCTGCTTGGGCGGATCTTCACCCGCGACGAACAGTGGCCGCTGGTCATTCCGCTACTGCACCGCGAGGGTGAAGGCATCATTGCCGACGCGCTGATCACCGACGAGGCGGAGGTGTCGATCATCTTNNGCACATCGCCGAGCTGTACACTTCGATCGGCTTCTACAAGCACGGTAAGTCGGAGTTCTATCGTGCGCTGATCGATCACCTGGCTAATACCGACGACCGCTTCGTCATGGCGCCCGGCGTTCGCGGCATGGTGATGACGGTGTTCACGCTGCCGGGCTTCAATACGGTGTTCAAGCTGATCAAGGACCGCTTCTCGCCGATCAAGAGCGTCAACCGAGCCACGGTGATCGAGAAGTATCGGCTGGTGAAGAGCGTCGACCGGGTAGGGCGCATGGCCGACACCCAGGAGTTCGCGGATTTCCGTTTCCCCAAGGCGAAATTCGATCCGGAATGTCTGGCCGAACTGTTGGAGGTGGCGCCGTCAACGGTCGAGGTGCAGGGCGATACCGTGCTGGTGCGCCACTGCTGGACCGAGCGCCGCATGACGCCCCTGAATCTCTACCTCGAGCATGCCAGCGACGAGCAGGTGCGCGAGGTGCTGGAAGACTACGGGCTGGCGATCAAACAGTTGGCGGCGGCGAATATCTTTCCCGGCGACATGCTGCTGAAGAACTTCGGTGTCACCCGCCATGGTCGGGTGGTGTTCTACGACTATGACGAGATCAGCTTTCTGACCGAAGTGAATTTCCGCCATATTCCGCCGCCGCGCTATCCCGAGGATGAAATGGCGTCCGAGCCCTGGTATTCGGTGGGGCCGAACGATGTATTTCCCGAGGAATTCCCGCGCTTTCTGTTCGCCGACCATGGTCAGCGCCGGCTTTTCGCCAGCTTGCATGGCGAGCTCTACGATGCTGATTACTGGAAAGGGCTGCAGGACGCTATCAGCAGCGGCAAGGTGATCGATGTGTTCCCTTATCGACGCAAGGCCGATCGCAACTGAAGACCGGCGGCGAATTCGTTTGAACGCCTCAGCGCCGCCTCGGTCGCAGTTGTAAAGCGCCGTAACAAAGCGGCGCTCCATTCGGGGATTGCGCTTGCAAAGGGCACGAGCGCCGGAGCCAAAGTTGAATTATGCTGTCCACGAAGCCCGCATGGCTCCGATGTAGCCCGTTATTTCGCAGGAGGGTGTGACCATGAAAGCAAGGCTCAACGAGATGTTCTGGAAGTTGGCGGTCTCTCTTGGTTTGATCGAACCGCCTCGTATGCAACCTATCCCGGTACGTGCCCCGCGCGAGCAGGATCACCGTCGCCGCTGAGTTTGGTGGCGTCTACGCGGTGGGCAAGGCGGGACCTCCGCGCTCCACGGCTCGTTTGTAAGCGGGCCGCTGCTGTATCCGCTGCAAAAAATCCATCAGGCGTGGGCGACTCTCGTCCAGGCCGGCTCTGGCACGGGCAGCTTCCAGCGGGAAGCTCATCTGTATATCCGCTGCGCTGAACGTGTTGCCTGCAAACCAGTCGGCCTTCTCCAGTTCCGCTTCCATGTAATCGAGATGGGTCTTCAGTTGTGGCCCGATGAAGGCGCTGTTAGCGCCCTTGGCGATTGCGCGTGCGATGGGGCGAGCAAAGAACGGCATCGGCCCATTGGCGACGCGGTCGAATACCAGCCGTAGTAGCAGTGGCGGCATCGCAGAGCCTTCCGCGTAGTGCATCCAGTAGCGAAAACGACGGTATTCCGGAGTGCCGCCCTGCGGCATCAGGCGTCCGTTGCCATAGCGTTCCAGCAGGTATTCGAGGATGGCTGCCGATTCGGCCAGCGTCAGGTCGTCGTCGGTGATCACCGGAGACTTGCCCAGTGGGTGTACGGCTTTCAGCTCTGCTGGCGCGAGCATGGTCTTCGGGTCGCGCGGGTATCGCTTCAGCTCGTAAAGCAGTTCCAGTTCTTCCAGGAGCCACAGGACGCGGTGCGAGCGGGAGTGGTTCAAATGGTGGACGGTGATCATGCCTGCTCCTCATGCGGGGACGTCGCAAGCATAGTCGCTCTGCAGAGCAGTGGCCGTTATGGCAGACTCCGCCGCCGAGGTGAA
>DNMQ01000112.1 GCA_003488145.1 Pseudomonas sp. | reverse complement strand
GGAGAACAGGGCGAGCTGCTCTTCGGCCGCGGCAATCGTGGGCAGGCAGACCCCAGGCAGCGCGGCGATCAGCAAGGGCAGCAGCGACCTGAACATAGTCCGTATTCCATGGCGTTTCGATAGGTCGATTACAGAGCAAAGGGCCTGTCTTTTAAATCCTACGATGGAGGGGAAAACCGATACCAAAGTAGTAGATCGCTCAGGCTGAGCGGCGCAAGGCCGCATGTTGTGGGTTGAAACTGATTACTGCGAGAAGACTGAACAGCAGCGTCAGTCCGAGGCAAACCATCAGTGCGGTCGGTGCCAGGCGCAGATAAAGCGCATGACGAACCAACTCCACAGCGTGGGTGAAGGGGTTGAGGGCGCAGATCCAGTACAGCCACTCGCTCGCCTCACGCATCTTCCACAGCGGGTAGAGCGCCGACGAGAGAAAGAACATCGGAAAGATCACGAAATTCATCACGCCGGCAAAGTTCTCCAGCTGACGAATGCCGTTGGAGAGCAGCAAACCCAGGGCGCTGAGCAGCAGCGCCACCAGCAGCAGGGCGGGCAGGGCGGCGATCAGCCCAAGCGGTGGAGGCTGTACGCCGTAGAACCAGGCGATGGCGAGAAACGCATAGACCTGCAGCAAGGAGATCAACGCCGTGGCGACGAGCTTGCTGGCCAGCAGAAAGCTGCGCGGCAACGGGCTGGTCAGCAACACGCGCATGCTGCCCATCTCGCGGTCGTAGACCATCGAGAGTGAACCCTGCATGCCGTTGAACAGCAGGATCATGCAGGCCAGCCCCGGCACGATGTAGGTTTCGTAGGTGATGTAGGTGTCGTACGGCTCGATGATCGCGATGCCGAGCGCCGCGCGAAAGCCTGCGGCAAACACCACCAGCCAGAGTAGCGGCCGCACCAGGGCACTGAAGAAGCGCGAGCGCTGTTGCACGAAGCGCAGCCATTCGCGCAGAACGATGCCGCGCAGGCATTCCCAGTAGATGATCATGAACTTTTCCGTCCGGAATCGAGGGTCGCGCGCGTGCCGGGAGCAGCCCCAGGGTTGGAAGCCGGCGTCGCAGACGCCGCGTGCCCGGTATCGACTGCTCGCGGCGTGCTGTCGAGCAGGGCGCTCTGGTGATCGAGGCCGCTGCCGGTCAGCCGTGCAAAGCTCGCGGCCAGGTCTTCGCCTTCGGTGGCCAGGGTCGCGGCACGCCCCTGAGCCACCAGGCGGCCGCGGTTGAGTATCAGCAGATCGTCGTCGTCTCGGACTTCATCGAGCAGGTGCGTGGTCCACAGCACGCTCATACCCTGTTCCTGGCAGAGTAGGCGTACATGCTGGTTGAGCGCCTGGCGGCTGGCGGGGTCGAGGCCGGCGCTGGCCTCATCGAGTAACAGCAGCTCGGGCCGGTGCAGCAAGGCACGGGCGATTTCCACACGGCGACGATGACCACCGTTGAGTTCGCGGACCTTGCTGCGGCGGCGTTCGCCGAGCTGCTGGCGCTGCAGTTCCAGCTCGATACGTTCGTTGGCCACGGCCCGCGGCATGCCATGCAGCGCCGCGTGGTAGCGCAGGTTCTGCTCCACCGTAAGGTCCAGGTCCAGCGTGCTCTGCTGGAACACCACGCCAAGACGCGCAAGGGCCTTACGCGGCGTTTCACGCAGATCGAAGCCAGCGATACGGATCTGCCCCTTCTGTAGATCGTACAGGCGGGTCAGCAACGCGATCAGCGTCGATTTGCCGGCTCCGTTCGGACCGAGCAACGCCGTGAAACGCCCCTGCGCTGCGGTAAAACTCACCCCGTCCAGCGCCCGCCGCTCACCATAGGCGAACGCGACGTCGCTGACCTCCAGCGCGTTCATGGAGTCACCACCACGCCCCATGGATAGCGGCCGACCTTGATCGACTTGGTGACCTTGAGCTTGTCGACGTCGATCACCGAGACGTCGCCGCTGACGCCGTTGGTGGTCAGCAGCAGGCTTTCGTCAGGGTTGAATGCCATGTGCCAGACGCGGCGGCCTACCAGCAGGTAGTCGAGCACCTCGTAGGTTTTCGCATCGACTACGGCGATGTGATTGGCCGGGCCGAGCGCAACGAAGGCGTACTTGCCGTCGGAGCTGAGTTTGATGCCCACCGGCTGGACCTTGTCCGGGTGCACGCCCTTGATCTTGAACGTCAGGGTCTTGAGGATCTCGCGTTTATCCACGTCCACCACGCTGACCGTGCCGCCGATCTCGGCCGATGCCCATAGCTGCTTGCTGTCCCTGGTGAACTCCACGTGGCGGGGGCGCTGGTCGACCAGGGTGTTGTCGACCAGTTCGTTGGTGCTGGTATCGATCCAGTGAAGCATGTTGGTGGTTTCGCTGGTGTTGACCGCCCACTTGCCATCCGGGCTCACCCCCATGCCCTCGGGCTCGACGCCGACGTCGATCTGCGCCAGCACTTCTTCCTTGTCGACGTCGACCACGGTCACCAGCGCGTCGTCCTCATTGGAGATGTACAGCCACTTGTTGTTCGGGTGCAGGGCGAACTGCTCGGGATCTGCGCCCGATGGCAGCTGCTTGATGATCTGCCGCGTGGCCAGGTCCATGACCTGCACGGTGTCCGAGTCGCTGGCGCAGATGTACAGCAGCTTGTTGTCATGGGAGAGCGTGAGACCGCGCGGGCGCATGCCGACTTCCAGGGTCTCGACGGTTTCCATCGTGTCCAGGTTGATCACGCTGATGCTGTCGTCTTTCTCGTTGGAGACGTAGGCCGTGGCGGCGGCAGCCGAACCTGCGGCAAGACTGAGGGCAATGGCGATGGCGGAGGCAAGGGCAGTTCTGGGCATGGTTGGGCTCTCTTGTCGTTATTGTGTGATGGGGGCAGTGGTATCGCTGTGGTCCAGCTGGCGCAGGTATTCTTCGGCTTCTTCCTGGCCGCCGGCGGCTGCTCGCTGCAACCAATGGCGTGCTGCGACGGAATCGGCTTCGACGCCACGCCCTTCGGCCAGAGCGACGCCCCAGTGGTAGCGCGCCAGGCTGACGTAGCTGGCGTCGTCCGGTTGCTCCGCGCCTTTCTTCAGTAGCGCAGCGGATTTGCTCAGATCCGGCGCCATGCCGCTGCCGCTCTCGTACATTTGCGCCAGCGAAATCATCGAGTAGACGTCGTTCCAGCGCGCCACGCAGTCTTCGAAGATGGCTTTGGCGGCATCGAAGTTACCGGTCTTCGCCGTCACGTAGCCGTAGAGGCATTTGATGCGCTTGGGGCTGTCGACATAGGCCTCATAGCCCAGCTCGTCGGCGCTGGCGGGCAGAGTGGCAAGGCCAAGCAGCGCGGCTGCAGCGAGACGGATCACGGGCGCGCCTCGTTCAGGCGGCAGCTGCTTTCCGGGGCGTCGAAGCCCAGGGTGTCCAGTTCGCTGGTGGGATGCAGAAAGCCGTCCTGCGGCGAGTTCGATACCAGCGCCCGCGGGTGTATCAGCGGGATCGGCTGGCGTAGCTGGCCATTCCACGGGCGGAAGCTCAGCTTGCGGCCCTTGAAACCATCCAGCGGAAGCTCACCGCTAAGCGACAGCTGACGGATTGCTGCGGCGTCCGTGCTGCGCAGGCGAGTGACCGCCGCTGCAAGGCTGCGTACGCCCATCCAGGCGGCGAAATCGCGGTCGTTCATCCAGCGCTTGGCATGCGCCTCGAAGCGTTTCTGCAATTGGGCGGCGCCGTAGGTTTCCACCGTCTTGTGCCAGCCGGTGGCGGTCAGGCCCTGGGTGCCTGCCACCGGGCGCGGCAACCAGGTGTGATATGGCACGTACTCACCGAAGTCGCCACGTTCGTCGGCCACCAGCACCACGTCGTATTCGGCACCCTGGGTGAACAACGGCATCTCGGCCTGGGCGCTGCGGCGTTGGTCGTTATCGAAGCTCCAGGGCTTCTCCACCACGATGCGGTGACCGAAGCGCTTGGCCGCGCGGCGCAAAGCATCGGCATAGGCCTTATCCTCAGCGGTCGGACCGACGATCAGCATCCAGCGATTCCAACGGCGTGCCGCGAGGAACTGGCCGAGCGCATCGGCGAGCATGCTGCGGCTGGGCAGGGTGTGCAGGACATTCGCCAGGCAACTCTGGCTGCGCAGTGCATCGTCGGCACTGCCGGCGTTGATCAGCAGCGCTTCCGGCATGGCGTCCGACAGCTGACGCAGGGACGCAGCCGGAGCGTTGACCACGAACAGGCGCAGACCGTCGGCGTATTGCTTGCCCGCCTGTTCCAGGAGCTCTTCCGGCGTTTCGCTGGTGGCCGCTTCGAGCACATAGCTGTGCTTGAGAAAACGTCCCGTGCTGTTGCTGTCGGTGATCGCCAGTTCGGCGCCGCGCAGGCCGGCGTCTTCGGGCTCAGGAATGACGTTGGAGAGCACCGGGCCGGTGTCTGGGCGATAACCGAGATAACCGATGCGTATCGCCAGCTCCGTGCTGGCAGCCGCTGCAGCGAACTGCGTGCAGCAAGTGAGGGCGATCAGGAAACCGGCTCGTCGTAATACGTGGCTCATGGGCAGCTCCTGTGACGTTGCAGGCAGCATAGGAACCATGGCAGAGCGGGGGAATATGCAGAAAGTACCAGTCGCTGTGTACCAAGGTCGTAGAAGTGACGATGAAAAGGCGGCGCAGGCCCTGCGCCGCCCCGGCCCTTAGCGGACTCGCCTGACCTTGAATCGGCCGACCTGCACGATCATTTGCTGCGCTTGCTGCGTCAGCTCCTGTGCGGCCTGCGTCGATTGCTCGGAGTTGCTGCTGTTGTGGTGCACCACTTCATCGATCTGGCCGATGGCCAGGCTGACCTGTTCGATACCGGACGCCTGCTGGCTCGACGCCGAGGCGATCTCGTCGACCAGCTGCGAAACCTGTGCCGCGCCCTGAACGATCGCTTCCAGCGCCCGTGCCGTGTCGTCGGTGAGCTCCATGCCCTTGATCGTCCGCGCATTGGACTCCTGGATCAGACGAGTAGAGCGTTGTGCGGCCTCGGCACTGCGGGCTGCCAGCTGACGGACTTCATCGGCGACCACCGCGAAGCCGCGGCCATGCTCGCCGGCACGGGCCGCCTCGATGGCCGCGTTCAGTGCGAGGAGGTTGGTTTGCGTGGCGATCTCTTCGATTGCCCTGATGATGTTGGTGATATCCAGGCCCGACTGGTTGATCTCCTGCATTGCCGCTTTTAGGGTGACCATCAACTCGTTGCCACCGCGGGCCGAATGCTCGGAATCGCGCGAGAGGGCGTTGGCTTCGCTGGCGTATTCGGAGGTCTGGCGAATCTGCGCAGCCATCTGGTTGATGGTGGCGCTGATCTCAGTCACCGCGGAGGCCGATTCCGTTGCGCCGCTGGAAAGATCCTGGCTGAGGCTCGTCACCTGGCCGGCCTTGTCGTTGATCAGCCCTGAGCTCTGCTGGACCTGGGATACCAGCTCGTTGAGGTTGTCGACCATTCGCCTGAGCGCAAGCCCGAGCTGGTCGTGCTCCGAGGCCAGACGGACTTCCACCGCCAGGTCGCCCTGGGAGATGCGTTCGGCCACGTGTACCTGCTCCTGCAGGCTGTCGGCCATCCGGTCGAGGCTGGCGGATAGCTGGCCGACTTCGTCCGCGGACTGGTGCGCCAGGCGCTGGGAAAAGTCGCCTTTCTGAATGGCACCGGCCAGCTGCGCGGCTTTGCGAATGGGCAGGGCGACCGAGCGGGAAGAAAACCACAGCGCAAGCACGGCGAGGATTGAGATGAGCACGCCTGCGCCGATCTGCTGCAGCATGCTCCGATCGCTCTTGGCGTCCATCTCGGTCTTCAGCTCGGTGGCCTTGGCCAGCACGATTTCCTTGTTGATCTTCAGCATCATCGACCAGGGCTTGCCGGTACGACCCAGCTCGATCGGTGCGAACACCACGATCGTGCCGTCTGCGTCCAGACGGGCGAGTTCTTCGCCCTTTTGCACGGCGCTCAGAGCGGTCTGCCACTCGTTCGGCAATACCTTCTGGAAGTGCTGGCCAATCAGGTCTGGCGAGCGGCTCTCCGCCACGATCAACCCCTGGTCACTGATGATCGCCACTTCGCCTCGGCCCTCGAACAGCTTGCCGGATACTTCCTGGCTGATCTTCTGCACGAAGTCGAGGTTGTAGTCGGTGCCCGCCACACCCATGAAGCGGCCATCGACGATAATCGGAACCGAAAGCGTCGCCAGCCATACCTGCTTGCCCTGCACGATGTAGGGCAGCGGGCCGAGCACGCTTTCCTTGAGCGTTTCCCGCGGCCCGATGTACCAGCCGCCCTTGAGTACGCCGTTGGGGTGCTTGTCCATGGTGTCGTACTCGACCAGCGGCTGCACCGCGATCTTGCCGTCTGCACCCCGCGTCCAGTAGGGCGTGAAGCGACCGGTCTGCTCGTTGTTACCGTTCTGGCCGCCAGTGAATAGGAAATCCTGGCCGTCGATTGCGTCCGGCTCCCAGCACGAGTAGGTGCCGTTGAAGTCCGGATAGCTTTTCAGCACGTTGAGCAGAATCGAGTTCACCTCGTCCCGGCCAATCTGCAGCCCGCCCGAACCCGTCGGGTTCAGCTTGCCGACCGCGAAGGTCGTCGCCATGCCACGGGCCGCTTCCAGCGCTTCGGTGAACTCGGAACGGATTTCTCCAGCGTATTTTCCGCCGAGGTGCTGCAGGGTCTGCAAGGCATCTTCCTGCGCCTGCTGACTGACCCGGTTGGACACCAGGTGCTGGGTCGAGCTGGCAAGGTAAACGCTGTAGCCGATCAAGAT
>DNMQ01000107.1 GCA_003488145.1 Pseudomonas sp. | reverse complement strand
GAAGTCAATTTGTGGATTGTGTCTGATAACGTGCGAAAAGGCGCGGCACTAAACGCTGTGCAGTCTGGTGAGTTGTTGATAAAAGACTATCTGTAAAAGATACTTACTGATAATTCGAAGAATATTTCTAGCCGATGCGCTGAACGGCTTATCGCTGATGGGGAGCCACCGCCAGGTGGCGCGGGCAGTGACATAAGACCCTCTCGAAGTTCGAGAAAAAGATAAACAAGGGATTAAATAATGGTTCGGGTTCGCAATCTGGTGCTGGCAATCGCGGCTGCTACCGCGCTGACTACAGAAATGGCCCACGCGCTTGGGTTGGGAGAGGTCACGCTTCAGTCGTCATTGAATCAACCGCTGGTCGCGGAAATCGAGCTGCTGGATGCAAACAGCCTGGCGCCCGGGGAGGTGATCCCGGTATTGGCCTCGCTCGAAGAATTCAATCGCGCCGGTATTGATCGCCAGTACTTTCTGACGGACCTGAAATTCACTCCAGTACTGCGTCCGAACGGAAAGAGCGTCATTCAGGTTTCGTCCAGCAAGCCGGTACGCGAACCCTATCTCAATTTTCTCGTTGAGGTGCTCTGGCCCAGTGGGCGCCTGCTCCGTGAGTACACCCTGCTGCTCGATCCGCCACTCTATTCACCGGAAACTGCAGCGGCCGCAGCACCGCAGTTGCCCATTTCCGCTCCGTCCCGAACAGTAGAGCCAGTACGCTCTGCGCCAGCTCGTCCGTCTACAACGCGCTCGACCGCAGTTCAGCCGGTAAGCGCGCCGCAGAGCGGCGGTAGCGAGTACAAGACTTCTGCGCGCGACACTCTCTGGGAGATCGCGGAGCGCAATCGTCGCAATGGAACGGTTCATCAGGCGATGCTGGCTATTCAGGATCTCAATCCTGATGCTTTCGTTGGCGGCAATATCAACCGGATGAAGAGCGGACAGGTACTTCGTCTGCCGGATGCCGAGCAGATATCGACTCGCTCTCAGGCCGAAGCGATCGCTCAGGTCGCGGAGCAGAACGCGGCATGGCGACAGGGTAGTGGTGGCGCGGTTGCAGGTGCTCGCCAACTGGACGCGACCCGTCGTACTGAAGCTGGAGCAGCACCGTCGCGTAGCGAGTCTCGTGACAGCCTCCGCCTGGTGGCGGCTGATGCGGGCAAGGAAACTGCCGGCTCCGACACCGGGTCTGCCGAAGGCGGCCAGGCCTTGCGTGACAAGCTGGCGGTGACCCAGGAGAGTCTGGACTCCAGCCGTCGTGAGAACGACGACCTCAAGGATCGTCTGAATGATCTACAGGGGCAGCTGGAAAAGCTGCAACGGCTTATGCAGCTCAAGGATGACCAGCTTGCCAAGCTGCAGGCCCAGGTCGGTGCCGAAGGCCAGGCCCCGGCGCTGGACGCCAACGCCAGCCAGCCTGCTGCCGCAAAAACAGAGCCCCAGGCAACTGAAGGTAGCACGCAAGAGCCGGCCCGCGCTGACGGTGACACCCAGGCTAATTCTGCTGTTGATACCCGGCAGGAACCTGCTCCAGTCGTTGCTCCGGCACCGGCCGAGCAGTCTGCGGCGTCCAAGCCTGCTGCAAAGCCAGCCAGTCCAGCGAAACCGGTCGCACCTGTTGTTGAGCCTGAGCCCAAGAGCCTGATTGACGATCTGCTGTCCAACACTTTGCTGCTCGGTGTCGTCGGCGGTAGTGCCCTGTTGCTGCTGCTGCTGGGTCTGATGGCTCTTTCGCGCCGCAATGCGATGAAAGAGGCGGAGCTGCAGGAAAGTCTGATGGCGGATGACACGGTCGACGATCTGCGAGTGGAATCGCCAGCGTACGTCGATTTGGGACAGGAGCATCAACTTGAACCGACTTCCTTCCATGCCGACGCTCCGGCTGCGTCGGATGAGCTGACTTCCACTACAGGTGATGCATTGGCCGAGGCGGACATCTACATCGCTTACGGCCGCTTCAATCAGGCTGCAGAACTGCTACAAAACGCCCTTAATGACGAGCCTCAGCGGAGCGATCTGCGGCTGAAGCTGATGGAAGTGTATGCGGAGTTAGGCAATCGCGATGGCTTCGCCCGTGAAGAAGCTGAGCTACGTGAAATCGGCGGCGCTACCACCGAAGTCGAGCAGCTGAAGTACAAGTATCCCGCCATGGCCGCGGCGATCGGAGGCTCGGCAGCTGTCGCCGCCACTCATATGGACATGGACAGCCTCGACCTTGATGATCTGCAGCTCGACGAGCCGGCCGCGCCGGCGGCAGGGCAGGATCTGGACGATGCATTCGACCTCAGCCTGGATGACCTGGACATCGATCTGAACGAGGAGCGTCCGGCTGCACCTGCGGACGACTCTTTGGACTTCGACGACCTGACGCTGGATGAACCGGTTACCGAGCGTGAGGCCTCGCCTGCAGCCAGCGATTTCTCCTTCGATCTCGCAGAGGATAAGTCTGCGCAAGAGGCCGAGCAGGACGATCTTTCCGATTTCTCGTTCGATCTGGACAGCGACAAAGGAGCGGAGCAAGCCCTCACAGAGTTTTCGCTCAATCTCGACGAGGAGCCGGTTGAAGGTCCTGCCGCGTTTGAAAGTGATGATCTCGATTTCGAACTGTCGGAGCCTGTGGCGAATCCGAGCGACGATTTGCCCGAAGGGTTCGATATTTCGCTGGATGAGCCCGAGTTTGAGGCGCAACCGGAAACCTTTGCCGACAAGCTGAACGAGGTGGAGGCTGATCTGGATGATCTGTCCAAGGAACTGGAGGAGCCGGCCACTGCTCCTGCTGACAACTTGGCTACGACTGACGCCGACGGCGGTGGGGAGGACGACTTCGATTTCTTCTCCGACACCGACGAAACTACCACCAAGCTGGATCTCGCCAGAGCCTATATCGACATGGGCGACGCTGAAGGTGCACGCGACATCCTGGATGAAGTGATTTCCGAGGGTAGCGATGTCCAGCAGCAAGAGGCGCGAGAGATGCTCGCCAAACTAGCCTGATCATGACCCAAGCAGTACCCCAAACGGCAGCCGAAATGGCTGCCGTCGGCGTTTCCAGGATCGCGCTTGGCGTCGAATACAAGGGATCGCGCTATCGCGGATTTCAGCGTCAGCGCGCCGGTGTGCCATCCATTCAGGAATCACTCGAAACCGCGTTGACCAAAGTGGCGGGTGGTCACTCCGTCACGCTGAGCTGTGCAGGTCGCACAGACGCGTTGGTCCATGCCAGCGGGCAGGTCGTGCACTTCGACACGCCGGTCTCGCGAACCATGCACGCATGGGTGATGGGCGCGAACATGAACCTGCCATCCGACATCAGCGTCACCTGGGCGAAGGAGATGCCGCGTCATTTCGATGCGCGCTTCAGCGCGATGGCTCGTCGTTATCGCTATGTGATCTACAACGATCAGATACGGCCGGCGCACATGGCCGAAGAGGTTACCTGGAACCATCGCCCACTCGATATCGAGCGTATGCGTGCCGCTGCCACGGCGTTCGTGGGAACACATGATTTCAGTGCCTTCCGGGCCAGGCAGTGTCAGGCCAAGTCGCCGATCAAAACCATTCATCACCTGGAGCTGCTGGAGCACGGCCGGCTGATCGTCATAGATGTTCGGGCCAATGCCTTTCTGCATCATATGGTGCGCAACTTCGCTGGCGTTCTGATGACCATTGGTGCGGGTGAGCGGCCAGTGGAATGGGCTGCGCAAGTGCTGGAGTCTCGTGTGCGCCGAACGGGCGGAGTGACAGCGCACCCGTACGGGCTCTATCTCATCGAGGTCGATTATCCCGAAGAGTTCGAGCTGCCGAAGCGCTATCTCGGTCCGCACTTCCTGTCGGGTTTGCCGGACGTTCGTCGCTAATGAATTAGGCAGGAGCCGTTTTGCCTATTCGCTTGCAGGTGGCAGGTCTTTTGTTACCATCCGGTTTCTTTTTTGGCAGGTAGCATCCGTTGTCAGTCGTTCGCAGCAAAATATGCGGGATCACTCGCGTCGACGACGCCTTGACAGCAGCCAAGGCGGGCGCCGATGCCATCGGCCTGGTTTTCTATGCCAAGAGTCCGCGTGCCGTCGATGTGCGGCAGGCGCGTGAGATCGTCGCGGCATTGCCACCGTTTGTCACGACGGTAGGCCTGTTCGTCAACGCCAGCCGCTGCGAGATCAACGAGATACTCGACGCCGTTCCGCTGGACATGCTGCAGTTTCACGGCGAT
>DNMQ01000262.1 GCA_003488145.1 Pseudomonas sp. | reverse complement strand
TTGCCAGCATTCAAGCAGATGCCGACACGTACCGCAAGGCGCGAGTCGCCGCAATGCGCGTCCGCTCACACCGGCTGCAACGCGGGCAACGTCAGGTAGCGCGCGACCTGACGCGCCGTTGGCGCAGCGAGGCGAGGCACTTGGCCAAGGCAGGGTGCCGGTAACAGCTCAGCGAGCGTGGCGAGGTTGTCATCCAGCCGCGACGTGGCAGGGTCGATGATATTCGCCACCCAGCCAGCCAGCGCCAGCCCGTCGCGTGCGATCGCTTCGGCACTGAGCAGCGCATGGTTGATACAACCCAAGCGCACCCCTACTACGAGAATGACCGGTAAACCCAGCGCCGCGGGCAATGCCGACAGATGCTCACGCGCATTCAGCGGGACTCGCCAGCCTCCCGCCCCCTCGACCAGAGTGACGCCGGCCTGCCGGGCCATTACCGGTTGCACGGCCTCGATCAGACGAGCGGCGGTCAGTTCGACACCCGCTTCGCGGGCAGCTATGTGCGGGGCAATGGCCGGCTCGAACGCGAACGGGTTGACCGTCGCATAGTCCAGCGCAAGGCTGCACTCGGCCAGCAGGGCCAGCGCATCGCTGTTACGTAAACCCTGCTCGGTCCTTTCGCAGCCTGAGGCGACCGGCTTCACCGCCGCGGTGGACAACCCCGCCAGGCGCGCTGCATGCAGCAGGCCCGCGGCGATAGTGGTCTTGCCAACATCGGTATCGGTGCCGGCAATGAAGAAAGCGCGATGCATCATGGCTCCTTGTGCAGAATGCCGTAGATCACCTGGTAGGTCGCCGGAAGCCCCTCGGGACGGCGGAACCCTTCGTAGGCCTCGACCAGCGCGCGGATGCGTGCACGCCCGGTCAGTCCATCCGGGCGACCCGGGTTCAGGTTGTGCGCACCCAGCGCCTTGAGCTCATGGGTCAGCTGGCGCAGATCGGGGAAATGCAGCACTTCCGGGCGCACTTCAAGACTCGCCAATCCCAGACCGCAGCCCCTACACAGCGTCTGGTAGGCCTCCCGCGAGCGGAAGCGGTTGACGTGAGCGAAGCCGTCCACCGCCTGCCAGCTGTCCCGCAGCTCCTGCAGGGTACCGCTGCACAGACTGGTGAAGGCAAAGATGCCGCCCGGACGCAGCACCCGCCGCACTTCGCTCAGCACGCTGGCAAAATCCTCGCACCACTGCAGTGCCAGGCTCGAATAGATCAGGTCGACAGTGCCATCACGCAGCGGCAGCCGCTCGGCGTCACCGGTGACGAAATGCCGTGCGCCGCCCTGCGGCCGTGCATGGCGCAGCATGCCCTCGGCGATATCCAGTGCCAGGCCATCGGCCTCCGGAAAGGCCGCAGCCAGGACGCGGGAGAAGTAGCCGGTGCCGCTGCCAAGATCGAGCCAGCGGCCAGGTTGCCGAGTGGAGGGCAGTCGGGCCAGCAATTGATTGCCAACCTGTCGCTGCAGCGCGGCGACGCTGTCGTAACTGCCCGCAGCACGGGAAAACGATGCCGCGACCTGGCGCTTATCAGGCAACCGCGCCGGCGGACGCTCGCTGAGCGATGCTTCAGTCATCCTCGCCATCACCCATAAACGCCAGCATTGCCGTCGCCACGTCGTCGGCACGCTCCAGCGGCAGGCCGTGGCTGGCATTGGCCAGCACATCGACTTCCACATCCGGCAGACAGGCCAGCAGCGCATCTGCCGCTGACGCCGGCACCAGCGCATCACCATCGGCGAACAGATGCAGCTGTGGCCCCACATAACCTTGCAGCGCCTCGCGGCCGTCCAGCTCGGCGAGCAGACGCAGCCCGGCGGCAGCCACTGACGAAGGCTGCTCGAGCAGGCTAACCTGCAGTTGCCGCGCCAGCGTCCGCGGATCGTAGGCACTGCGGCTACACAGCAGGCTGAAGCGCTTGAGCGTGTCATCCGGCCCGAGTCGGAAGGCCTCCTCGAAGGCATCGAACACTTCGGCAGGCATCGCCGTCGGCCAGTCGTCACGGCTGCGGAAGCAGGGATTGCTGCAGAGGGTGATCAGCCCCGGACAGTTGTCGCCACGCCGCGCGGCCAATTGCGTCGCGAGCATGCCGCCCAGCGACCAACCGGCGAGCCAGCTGTCGACGGGCAGCCGCGCATCCAGCTCATCGAGCCAGGCCTCGGGGCGATCCAGCGTCGGCAGCGGGGCAATGTCGACCTGCAGCCGTGGCTCGCGGTCGCGCAATAGCTCGGCCAGGGGTTCAAGGGCGGCCGAGCTGAACGCCCAGCCCGGCAGAAGAATCAGTCGATCACGCATCCTCGTTCTCCTTGGGCAACAGGGCCCAGCACTCGGCCAGCGCTTCCAGCAGGCGGTCCAGCTGTCCCTCACTGTGGCTCGCCGTGAAGGTGATCCGCAGCCGTGCGCTGCCGGCCGGAACGGTTGGTGGGCGAATCGCGCCGACCAGGATGCCGCGCTCACGCAGCAATGCCGACAGCCTCAACGCCCGTTCGCTGCTGCCGACCAGCACCGGCTGGATCGGTGTCGGGCTGGCCATCAGTGTCAGGCCGATCTGCACCGCGCCTTCGCGGAAACGCGCCACCAGCCGGTTCAGCTGATCGCGGCGCCAGCCCTCGCTACGTAAAAGCTCCAGGCTTTTCAGTGTGGCACAGGCCACCGCAGGCGGCTGGCTGGTGGTGTAGATGTACGGTCGCGCGAACTGGATCAGCGTTTC
>DNMQ01000491.1 GCA_003488145.1 Pseudomonas sp. | reverse complement strand
AAGGTCGAGCACCCGTTTCGAGTGATCAAGCGCCAGTTCGGTTACGTGAAGGTGCGCTTCCGTGGCCTGGCCAAGAACACCGCTCAGCTGGTGACGCTGTTCGCGCTGTCGAACCTATGGATGGCGCGCCGACATTTGCTGACTACCGCAGGAAAGGTGCACCTGTAATGCGGAAAATGGCTGCTGCGAGGTGCTCGCGGCGGCCAAAAACGGAGAACTGAGCGGGTTACCTGGTCGATTTTGATCGGCGGCCCGCTTTCAAAAGCAGCGAGGGCTGAAGTCGACCGGAAATACAGGGTTACTTCAGACCTTCCCTAGGGCTAATACGAGCGTTTCGCGGCAACTTCTTCGTCGACAGCTACGTCAAGGCCCGCTTCCTGACACACGATCCCGCGCGGATTCAGAGCTATCAGCAGGATCCGCTTATTACCAAGGCCACTTCCGTCAATATGCTCCTTGGGCTGCATGAAGCGGCACGGCGCGTGGTTGCAGATGCGCAAGCGATCCAGATCCCAACTCAGCTCTTTATCTCAGGCGCAGACTTCGTCGTAGAAAAAAAACCGCAAGTAATTTTTTTCGAAAGACTTGGCAGCTTACGAAAAGAAAAACACGTTCTGCCGGGTTTCTTTCACGACACGCTCGGCGAGCGAGATCGTAATCGGGCAGTAAGCCAGGCCCGCCGCTTCATTCGTCATAATTTCGATATGCCAATGGCGCCCCCATCGCTCCTCAATGCGGACCGAATAGGCCCGAGGTGTGCGGAAGCAGAAGCACTGGCTGCCCCTGTAGCTCCGAACTCCATGGAAGGATGTTATTGGCGCGCCATGCGTGCAGGAATGCGCCTTGGCGCCCGGTTTTCTCATGGGCTGAAGCTCGGTTTCGAGACGGGTTTCGATTCCGGCAGCACGCTCAATTATGTCTACAGAAACGAACCAGCAGGGCTGACTGTGCTGGGGCGCAAGATTGACCAGCTTTATTTGAACTCCATAGGCTGGCGTGCAATACGTCCGAGAAAAAGGCATGTAGAAGAGCTGTTACGTGGGGCGATGAGCCGCCTGCGAAGCGCAGATCAGCCAGTACATATCGTGGACATTGCCGCCGGCCATGGCCGCTACATTCTCGAGGCAATACAGGACCTCGGAGAACGCCCTGCCTCGATTCTCCTGCGCGACTACAGCGATATCAATGTACGCGACGGCAGTGCCCTGATCCGGGCAAAGGGTTTCGAAGAGATCGCTCGATTCATCAAGGCAGACGCATTCGATCAGGCGGATCTGGCCGCACTCTCGCCGCGCCCCACGCTTGTAGTGATATCGGGTCTCTACGAGTTGTTCGGCGACAACCAGATGATCGGCCGCTCTCTTGCCGGCGTCGCCGAAGCGCTGCAACCGGGCGGCTACATCGTATACACCGGACAACCCTGGCACCCACAGCTGAAGCTCATAGCCCGAGTGCTGACCAGCCACCGAGATGGGCAGGCATGGGTGATGCGGCGGCGTACCCAAGCGGAGATTGACCAACTGGTAGCAGCGGCAGGCCTGGTAAAAATCACGCAGCGTATCGACGACTGGGGGATCTTTACGGTGTCGTTGGCACAAAAACCCTACTGACGACCTTCTCTAGCGACACCAAGGTTGGCCGGTGCGGCCCTAGGTCACGCTGGCGAACACACGGGGGCGACACGCCTTACGCCCCGTCCTGCAATTGCTCGAGCAGACTTTGAATCTGCTCGAGCTGCGACGCTGGCTCGTCCAGCCCCAGCAATTCGATCTTCTGCTCCGCATCGAATGGCAACAGGTAGGCCAGCTGACTGGCCAGAGCTGCCTGATCGCTCACCGCGCCGCCCAGCCCCAGGGTTTTCACCATCGGATGCTGACCCAGCGCGGCGAGCAGTACGATGAGGTCGGCGTGCTGCTCGGCCAGTGGCTGGCTGTCTGCTTCGCTGCGCCAGGCGACTTGGGCGACGGCCAGCTGGTCACGCAGTATTTCGAACGATTGCACATCGAAGCGCCGCCCGCCTTCGACCCGGATACCCAACAGGCCGTTGGGCAGCTGTTGCCAGTCGCGAATCAGCGCTTCGCAACCGATATGAGAGAACGCCGCCGGTGCTGCGCCAACCTCCTTGCCATCCAGAATGTGCACCACTCCAAAGCCATGCCCGGCCTTGAGGCACTGGCTGACCATGTCGAGATAGCGTGCCTCGAATATCTGCAGGTCGAGAAAACAACCGGGGAACAGCACGGTATCCAGCGGGAACAACGGCAATCTCATGGCGACTCCATCACAGCAGCAAGGCAACCACCAGCGGCAACAGCACCGCAGTCATTACCCCCATCAGGCTCATGGCCAGGGCCGCGAACGCACCGCATTCGTCGCTTTCCTGCAGCGCCTGCGCAGTGCCCACGGCGTGGGCGGTCAGCCCGAGCGCAATGCCGCGGGCCGCAGGATGCTGAACGCCAAACCGGCGCAACAGTTCCGGACCGAGAATCGCCCCGAGCACGCCGGTGATCATCACGAACACCGCCGCCAGCGCCACCACGCCGCCGATCTGCTCGGCCACCAGCATGGCGATCGGCGAAGTGACCGACTTCGGCGCCAGGGTCATCAGGATCATGTCATCCGCGCCGAAAGCCCAAGCCAGGGCCATGCCCAGCGCCGTGGCAAACACACCGGCGACCAGCAAAGTGATCACGATCGGGCCGAACAACTCGCGAATCCGCCGCAGGTTCAGGTACAGCGGCACGGCCAGCGCAACGGTGGCCGGCCCCAGCAGCAGCGTCAGCCACTGCGCACTGATGCGGTATTCGTCATAGTCGATACCACATAGCAGGAGGATGCCGACGATCAGCGTCATCGACACTAGAACCGGCTGCAGGAATACCCAGCGGGTCTTCTCATACGCCGCATACGCCAACTGGAAGACAGCCAGGGTAATAGCCACACCGAACAGCGGATGATGGATCAGCGCCTCCCAGGCGGCCTGCCAGTGCAGTTCGATCATGCGCCCTCCTGCTGACGCTGCTTGCGCCGGATCAGCGTCTGCATCAGCCAGCCGGTGAAGACCAGCGAGACCAGCAGCGAAATTACCAGCACGCCGACGATGGCCCAGAAGTCATCAAGGATCGCCTCCGTATAGGCCATCACCCCAACCGCCGGCGGTACCAGCAGCAGCGGCAGGTAGCGCAACAGGCTGCTCGCCGCCAGCTGCAGCGATTCGCTGGCCCGGCCCCGCGCCAGCAGGCCGGCGAACAGCAGCACCATGCCGATGATGGGGCCCGGCAGCATGGGCAGAAACAGCACATTGAGGACGGTGCCGAGCAACTGGAATGCGACCAGCCAGGTCAGGCCTCTGAGCAGCATGGGAGCCTCCCGCAAAATTGCGACAGTATAAAGGGCAACGCCGGCAGGCGCCCGCGCAGCGCTATGACGGGCCATTCGCGGTGCCGATGCTGGTTTGCCGCGACGCCTGCCCGTGCTGATCTAGAGCTGTAAATGACGCAGAGCCAGTCGGCCGCTTCGGGCCCGGCACTGCCCCTCTCTAGTCAGACTGCACATCGCTGCAGCCATACAAGAACAATCAGGAGGACACATGCCACAGGTACCCGTCGCACAGCTCAAGGATTACATCGGCAAGGAACTGGGCCACTCCGAGTGGCTGACCGTCGATCAGCAGCGCGTCAACCAGTTCGCCGACTGCACCGGCGATCACCAGTTCATCCACATCGATGCCGAAAAAGCCGCGCAAACACCGTTCGGCGGCACTATTGCCCATGGCTTCCTGTCGCTGTCGTTGCTGCCGATGTTGTCTGGCGACCTTATGGTGGTGCCGGAAGGCACGCGGATGGGCGTCAACTATGGGCTGGACAGCCTGCGCTTCATCCAGCCAGTGAGGGTCGGCTCGCGGGTGCGCCTGGGACTGACGCTGATCGATGCCTACGAGAAGAATCCCGGGCAATGGCTGCTCAAGGCGCGCGCGGTGATGGAGATCGAAGGCTCGGAAAAACCGGCCTATATCGCCGAAACGCTGGCGCTGTGCGTCCTCTGAGCGGCAACTCTGCGCGATTGTCGCAGCCCGCTCGGTTTGCGGCATACTGCGGACGTCCTGCCTGAGCGGATGTCCGCATGCTGCGTCTTCTTCCCTTCCTGTTACTTGGTCTGCTCACCGCCTGCGGCGAGGGCGAGCCTCTCACCCCTGCCGATGGAGTGCTGCCGGATGGCGGCCGCTATCGCGGCGAAATCGTCGACGGCTTGCTGCAGGGCAGCGGTCGTATCGACTACCCGAACGGCAGCTACTACCTCGGCCAATTCAAGGACGGCCAATGGCATGGCCTGGGCACCTGGCAAAGCGCAACAGGCGATCGCTACGAGGGTGAGTTCAGGCACGGCTTGTTCGACGGCCTGGGCCGTTTCAGCTATGTCGAGGGTGGCGTCTACGAGGGCGAATTCCAGGCCGGACGCATGCATGGCCACGGGCGCTTCAGCCAGGACGGTACGGTCTACGAAGGCGAGTTTCGCAACAACCTCTACCACGGCCAGGGCAGCCTGGAATATGCCGACGGCTTCAGTCATCGAGGGCAGTTCAGCAAAGGCCAGCCGGATGGACCGGGCACCCGCAGCGACGCCAATGGTCAACTCAGCGGGCATTTCAACGCGGGCAACTTGAACGGCGAAGGCAGCTTTTCGACCGAGCATGGCGAGCGCTACAGCGGCCAGTTCGAGAACGATCAGTTTCATGGCCAGGGACGCTACGAGGACAGCGAGGGCAACGCCTGGAACGGCACCTTCGTCCACGGCGAACTGAGCGGCACCGGCACTTATGTCGCCAGCGATGGCAGCCGCTACAGCGGGCAGTTCCGCAACTGGCGCTACCACGGTCAGGGCCGTCTCGATCGCGCAGACGGCAGCGTCTATACCGGCGGTTTCCGCCACGGACACTTCCACGGCGAGGGCGTACTGACCCAGGCCGACGGCACCGAGCTGCGCGGCAGCTGGCGTAATGACCGACGCGTCCGCGACGAGCAGGCAGACGCGCTATCGGACCCGCTCGAGCTCGCCCTGCTGGAACAGGGCTCGCTGCTCGAGCGTGCGATCAGTGCGCTACCGCCTTCCAGCCCTGCCCAGGACCTCTATACGCTGACCGTGGCCGGCGATGGCCGGCAGAGCGTGTTCATGCGCGAAACCGATTACGTACAGAAGCTGCTCGCCGAGCGTTTCGCCGCCCATGGCCAACTCAGCCTGGTCAACCACCGCGACCATCTCGTCGACCGGCCGCTGGCGACCCGGGAGAACCTGACCCGAGCGATTCGCGCGCTGGCCGAACGCAGTGGCGAGGAAGACCTGATCTTTCTCTATTTCACCAGCCACGGTTCGGCGGACCACGAACTGGTACTGAACCAGCCGCGTCTTTCGCTGGACGACCTGCCGGCAGCGGATCTGGCGCAACTGCTCGCGCCGCTCGCCAAGCGCAAGGTCATCCTGGTGATCTCGGCCTGCTATTCCGGCGGTTTCATCGAGCCACTGAAGAACGAGCAGACGCTGATCATGACCGCCGCACGCGCCGATCGCGTGTCCTTCGGCTGCTCCGAACAGAGCGATTTCACCTACTTCGGCCGCGCACTGTTCGCCGAAGCGCTGCAGGAAACCGACGATATCGTGCAGGCCTTCACGCTGGCCGCAGCAAAAGTTGCCGAACGCGAGCAGGCCGACGACTATCAGGCATCGGAACCGCAAATTTGGGCGCCGGAAGCGGTCGTCCAACGCTGGCAGGAGCTGCGGCAGCGGCGCGCCACCCAATGATCGCCACAGGAGCAAGACCATGTATTTGACGCCACAGCGCATTCTGCTTGCCGGCGCCACCGGACTCACTGGCGAGCACCTGCTCGATCGCCTGCTCAACGAACCCACCGTCGAACGCGTGCTGGCGCCCACACGCAGGCCATTGGCGGCCCATCAGCGCCTGGAAAACCCGGTCGGAGAGCTGCTGGCGTTGCTGCCAACGCTGGGCGGCGAGATCGACACGGCCTTCTGCTGCCTGGGCAGCACGCTAAAGCAGGCCGGTGGCCAGGAGGCGTTCCGCGCCATCGATCATGATCTGGTGCTGGCGTTTGCCCGCCGGGCTAAGGAGATGGGCGCGCGTCACCTGCTGGTGATCAGCTCTCTGGGGGCCAACCCGGACAGTTCGATCTTCTACCTCAAGGTCAAAGGCGAAATGGAGGCGGCATTGCAGCAGCAGGACTGGCCGCAGCTGACCATTGCGCGACCATCGCAGCTGATCGGGCCGCGCCTTGAGCCGCGATTGAGCGAGCGCATCGCGGCGCCGCTGTCGCAATTGCTGCCGGGCAAGTACCACGGTATCGAGACCTGCACCCTCGCCCGCGCGCTGTGGCGACTGGCGCTGGAGGAAGGCGACGGCGTGCGCATCGTCGAATCGGACGAGTTGCGCAAGCTGGGGAAATGACTGTCGGCGCCTCGCCAAAAGGCGCCGATTGACCACTGGATGCACGACGCTGCGGCCTCACTCTCACGATGATCATCAGTGACGTAGGGTGGATGTCGCTTTTTACATCCACCGGACGCGCTAGGTGGATCGATGGATCGTACGTTGCTGCGGGTGACGCGGGATTTTGGCGTAGGGTGGAGGTCGCTTTTAACATCAACCGGCCTCTGATTGGGGGATCGGTGAAGCGCTGTCGACCCTACATTACTGCGGCTGGCGCAGGGTTTTGGCGAAGGGTGGATGTCGCATGTTACATCCACCAGTCTGAGACGGTAGGGGCGGCGCAGCGTGGTCAATCCTGCGGCAGGTTCCACAGTCGGGATCCTGACCTTCTCCGGATGTGTC
>DNMQ01000492.1 GCA_003488145.1 Pseudomonas sp. | reverse complement strand
GTTTATTTCAGTTTTATTCACCCCTACCTTTTCGGCTGCGCACTGCAGCGAGAGTCTTAGTCACTGCTGGAACACGCAAGAAGAACAGCGCCATTGCAATACCCGCATAGAGAAACCAACGGGCCGCGTCCGCTCGAACGACCCAGAGCATATGCAGCAACGCAAGAATGACAATGAGATAAACCAACCTATGCACTTTCTTCCAGCGCTTACCAAGCCGGCGCATGCTCCACCGGGATGATGTCATCGCCAAGACGGTCAGTCCGACAAACCCTAGTCCACCGACCAGAACATAGGGGCGTTCGCGCAATTCCTCGCCCAAACGAGAAAACTCGCCACCCAATAAGAAGTATAGATAACCACTCAGGTGCAGCAGTGCATAGGTGAAACACCACAGTCCGAGCTGACGTCGGACGGCCAGCCAGCCACCCCATCCGGTCAGCCGTTGCATCGGAGTCATCGAAAGCGTCAGAAGCAGCAAAACCAGCGCACCCTCACCGAGATTATCGACCAGCACCTTGCCTGGGTCAGGACCAAGCGCGAACTGCCAGCCCAGATACAGCCAATACAACGGCAAGCTCGCGGCACAGGCGAAAACTGCCGGCCGCCACACGGGGTAGCGCATCAATAGTCCTTGCTGAGATCCATCGAGCTATATAACCCCGCGACTTGCTCCGCGTAGCCGTTGAACAGCTGGGTGTCCCGGAGGTTTGTGCTGAACAGGCTTCCTGGGAGCCGGCGCTCACGAGCTTGCGACCATCGCGGATGCGAAACCTTCGGGTTAACGTTGGCGTAGAACCCATATTCCTGCGGCGCCATCGACTGCCAGGTCGTAATCGGCTGCTCGCGCACGAAGCTGATGCGTACAATCGACTTGATGCTCTTGAAGCCGTACTTCCAAGGGACCACCAGCCTCAGCGGCGCCCCATTCTGGTTAGGTAGCGTACGGCCATACATCCCGACTGCAAGCAACGTTAGCGGATGCATGGCCTCATCCATTCGCAACCCTTCGACATAGGGCCAATCGATCAGCCCAAACCCGGAGCGGGTTCCGCGCATTTCCTCCGCCCGGTACGCCGTTTCGAAACGAATGAACTTCACAGAGGAATTCGGTTGGGCCTTGCGAATCAGATCGGCCAAAGGAAATCCCAGCCACGGAATGACCATTGACCAGGCTTCAACACAGCGAAGCCGATAGATGCGTTCCTCGAGTCGGCTTTCCGAGCACAGTTCCTCCAGAGCGTAACGCCCAGGCTGATCGACCTCACCGTCGATCAACACCGACCAAGGCTCCACTTTCAAAGTCGAAGCATGACGCGCCGGATCACCCTTGTTGGGGCCAAATTCGTAGAAGTTGTTGTACTGGGAAGCGTCCGCAAATGGCGTGATGGCTTCGCCGCCTGGCGCCCCTGCTTGCCAACGGGCGTTGGAGAGCTTGTCGGTGAACCATTTCGGCGCTGGCGCCGATGTAACGCCAGGATAACGCTCGGAAGCTTTAGCGAGAGCTGGCAATCCGGCGGCAGCCCCCGAAAGCATCACCCCACCAAGAATCTGCCGACGGCTCAAGTAAGCAGCCTCGGTCGTTACCTCTGACTCACGGCACTCGCCGGAGGCGGGAATCTTGATAAGCATGGGTTGCTCCGCGTATTGACTCCGATGGAGCAATACGCGCAGCCGAGTTGAAAATCAACCCTCGACACGCTTGCGGCGGCGCAACTGCATCAGGTACTGCACAGGACCGGACGCCGCATACGCCAGGAAGATCAACAGCAGAATGCGGGGCGGATCACTGAATACGACAGCGAACACGAGCACTACTATCAGGATAGCGACGAAAGGTACGCGCCCTTTCAAATCGAGATCCTTGAAGCTGTAGTACTTGATATTGCTGACCATCAACAAACCTGCGGCCGCGACCATCAGCGCGAACAGCATGACCAATATGAGCGGCAGATCGACTCCGCGAATACCAACCTCATCCAGTGCCCAGACAGCCCAGACCCAGCCGGCGACTACTCCCGCCGCAGCCGGGCTAGCCAGACCAATGAACCAGCGCTTGTCCACCTTACCGATCTGCGTATTGAAACGCGCCAGACGCAGAGCGGCGCAAGCGACATATATAAAGGCGACGGTGAGACCAACATTACCCAGTTCGGACAATGCCCACTCGTACGCCAGCACTGCGGGGGCCAGACCAAAAGCAACCATGTCCGACAGCGAATCGTACTCGGCACCAAATGCGCTTTGGGTATTGGTGAGACGAGCCACGCGCCCATCCAGACTATCGAGCACCATGGCGACGAACACCGTGGCGGCGGCCACGTAGAAGTTGCCGTTAATCGCGGTGATGATCGAAAAAAAACCAGCAAAAAGGTTGGCGGTGGTGAACAGGTTGGGCAGCAGATAGATGCCACGATGACGGACCTTGCGCCCATCAGGCTCTTGGGTCTCCTCGACATGCTCGTCGATCGGCAGAATGCTTTCTGGCTCGACTGGCTTGTTCGGCTCTTCGG
>DNMQ01000340.1 GCA_003488145.1 Pseudomonas sp. | reverse complement strand
GGCGCCGACAAGGTCTCGATCAATACCGCCGCGGTGTTCAACCCGGACTTCGTCGGCGAGGCCGCGGACCGCTTCGGCTCGCAATGCATCGTCGTCGCCATCGATGCGAAGAAGGTCTCCGCGCCGGGCGAGCCGGGTCGCTGGGAAATCTTCACCCATGGCGGGCGCAAGCCCACCGGCCTGGATGCGGTCGCCTGGGCGAAGAAGATGGAAGACCTCGGCGCTGGCGAAATCCTGCTGACCAGCATGGATCAGGACGGCGTGAAGAGCGGCTACGATCTGGGCGTCACCCGGGCCATCAGCGAAGCGCTGTGCATCCCGGTGATCGCCTCCGGTGGCGTCGGCAATCTGCAGCACCTGGCCGATGGCATCCTCGAAGGCAAGGCCGATGCGGTGCTGGCCGCGAGCATCTTCCACTTCGGCGAATACACCATTCCGGAAGCCAAGGCCTATCTGGCCGCCCGCGGCATCGTGATGCGTTGATCGCGTTGCCGGCAGAGCGAAAGGCTTCGCTCTCGAAACATGGACACGTCCGCGGCTGTTGCGGATAAGTACTCAGGGGGTACACACATGCGCAAGACAATCTCTACCATCGCCGCAGCTTTGCTGCTGGGCGCTACGCTGGCGCACGCTCAGGCGCCAGACAAGATCAATCTGCTGACCGAGAATTTCCCGCCCTACAACATGGCGGACGATGGCAAGAACTTCGCGCGTGACGAGCACATCACCGGGATCGCCGCGGACATCGTGCGCGAGATGTTCAAGCGTGCCGGCGTCGACTACACCTTGACGCTGCGCTTCCCCTGGGAGCGTATCTACGGCATGGCGCTGGAGCAGCCGAACTACGGGGTTTTCGTCACGGCGCGCCTGCCCGAGCGCGAAGAGCTGTTCAAGTGGGTTGGTCCCATCGGCCCGGACGACTGGGTGTTGCTGGCTCGTGGCGACAGTCCGATCAACCTGACCAGTCTGGATCAGGCGCGCCAGTACAGCATCGGCGCCTACAAGGGTGATGCCATTGCCGAGCACCTGGACGGTCAGGGGCTGCAGCCGCAGCTCGCCCTGCGCGATCAGGAGAACGTGAAGAAGCTGATCGACGGCAAGATCGACCTGTGGGCCACTGGTGATCCCGCTGGCCGCTACCTCGCCCGCCAGGACGGCGTGACGGGACTCAAGCGTGTGCTGCGTTTCGACAGTGCCGAACTGTACCTGGCGCTGAACAAGCAGGTCGCTGACGAGACGGTGCAGAAGCTGCAGAAAGCGCTCGACCAGATGCGCAGCGAAGGTGTGATCGACGAGATCAACGCGCGCTACCTCTGAGCCTTCCCAGGTCGGCGCATCTCCTGCTCCGACTTTCTCGGTGATGGCGGTGCGCCAGTAGCGTGCACCGATCCTCCTGCACGCGCGGTCGTGACGCATGCACGCTTCCCTAATTCAGCGGGCGCTCAGCCGCTGGCGCCGCGGCGCTTCGCTGGTTCGCATCTTGCTTTGGACAGCCCCCGGCTCTGGCTCGCGGAGGGGTGGGCCAGGGAATCGAGAAAAAGGGAGCGATCCATGTTCAAGCGAATCATTGCCGTCGTCTTGCTGCTGCTCTGTGCTCACGCGCACGCGGCGCTGCCTGACGACTACCGAGTCGTGCTGCTGACCGAGAATTTTCCACCATTCAACATGGCTGAGGACGGCAAGAACTACGCCGCCGACGCGCGCATCCACGGCATCAACGCCGACATCGTGCGCGAGATGTTCCGCCGCGCGAATATCCGCTACGAGCTGACCCTGCGCTTTCCCTGGGATCGCATCTACAAGAAGGTGCTCGAACAGCCGGATCAGGGGCTGTTCTCCACCACCTTCACGGCCGAGCGCGAGCAGCAGTTCAAATGGGTCGGCCCGTTGGCGAGCATCAGCTGGGTGCTGCTGGCGCCCGCCGACAGTCCTCTGCGCCTGACCGGGCTGGAGCAGGCACGCGACCTGCGCATCGGTGCCTACAAGAACGATGCGGTCAGCCAGCATCTGGAGGGCAAGGGCCTGGCGCCGATCAACTCGCTGCGTGATCAGGAGAACATCGGCAAGCTGCTCAAGGGTCAGATCGACGTCTGGGCCACCGCCGATCCGGTCGGACCCTACCTGGCCAAGCAGGAAGGTGTGACCGGCCTGAAACCGGTGCTGCGTTTCAATGAAGCGCGGCTGTTCCTCGCGCTCAACCGGGCGACACCGGACGAAGTGGTTGAGCGTCTGCAGCGGGCGCTGGATGCGATGCGTGCCGACGGCACGGTGGATGCGATGCTGCGCCGCTATCTCTGAAGCTCAGCGGTAGACGCCGCCACGACCATGGGCGGCCATCGCGCGGTTGCTGCGGGTGGCGATCATCTGCCCGACATCGACCCATTCGATGCCCTGCGCCGAGAGTCGCGGCAGTTCGCGTTCGAGCACGGCCAGCGTGCTCTCGTGGGGATGACCGATGATGACGACCGAGCCTTGCTTGCGCGCCAGCGCGACTGCCGCGTGAAAGCGTTCGGCTACCGCGGACGGTGAAGGGTCGTCATCGAGAAAGATGTCCCGCGACAGGCTGGCCAGTGCCGTGCGTTGGGCGCTGGCGGCGGCTACGGTGCGCGGGCTGGTGCGGCTGTCGAGAAAGAACAGGTGGCGGCGCTGCAGTTCGCCCATCAGCCAGGTCATGGCCTGTATCTGATCGGTCATGGCGCTGCCCATGTGGTTGTTCAGCCCGCTGGCATGCGGTACCGCCGCAAGCGCTGCGTCGAGACGGCGCGCCAGTTCGTCATGAGGTAGTTGGGGATGCCAGGCGAAACGGCCTTGGGCAGGCGCCATCGGCATGTGCAGCATGACGGTCTTGCCCGCGCGATGGGCCTGCTCGGCCAGCGTGGCTGCGTGGCGGGTGTCCGGCAGGATCGCCAATGCCACCGGGCCCGGCAGTTGCAGCACGCGGCGGTCGCGTGCCGGGTTCTGCCCGAGGTCGTCGATTATCAGGGTCAACCGCGGACGCGGGACATGGTCTGGCGTGGCTGCGGGCTCGCTGGCATACAGCGCCTGGCTGGCGAGCAACACCAGCAGCGCCAGCCCTGCTATCCAGCCTGACATCTTCACTGGCCGCGGGTGAGGTTCAATCCCTTGAGCAGATTCAGGGCCTGGCCGAGCTGGTAGTCATCGTCCTGCGGCCGCGGCGAGTCGCTGGCGATCTGGGTGGCGGTGGGACGGTCCGGACCGCCGTTGCCGTTGCCCAGGTGGCCAGCAAGATCGGCCTCGCGGAAGCCATCGGCGGCCTGCTCGCGGGTCAGCTTGGCACGCTCGACCTTGATGTCCGGCTCAATGCCCTGGGCCTGGATCGAGCGGCCGTTGGGAGTGTAGTAGAGCGCGGTGGTGAGTTTCAGTGCGCGGTCGTTGTTCAGCGGCAGCACGGTCTGCACCGAGCCCTTGCCGAAGCTGTCGGTGCCCATCACCACACCGCGCTTGTGATCCTGCAGCGCGCCAGCGACGATCTCCGAGGCCGAGGCGCTGCCGCCGTTGATCAGCACCACCAGCGGTACGCCTTCGCTGGCATCGGCCGGATCGGCGTTGAAGCGCAGCTCGGAATTGGCGATGCGACCCTCGGTGTAGACGATCAGGCCCTTGGTCAGGAAGTGGTCGGAAATCTCGACAGCCGCCTGCAGCACGCCACCGGGGTTGTTGCGCAGGTCGAGGACCAGGCCGTTGAGCTTCTTGCCGTCGTTGTCCTTCTTCAGCTTCGCCAGCGCCTTGCCCACTTCCTCGCCGGAGTTGACCTGGAACTGAGTGACGCGCAGGTAGCCGTAGCCCGGCTCCAGGATCTGACTGCGGACGCTGCGCACCTTGATGACCGCGCGGGTCAGCTTGACGTCGAACGGCTGGCCGCCTTCGCGCACCAGCGTCAGGCTGATGCTGCTGCCCGGCTTGCCGCGCATCTTGCCGATGGCGTCCATCATCGACAGCCCCTTGGTCGGCTGGCCGTCGATCTTGACGATCAGGTCGCCGGCTTCGATGCCGGCCTTCGATGCCGGGGTATCGTCGATCGGCGAAACGACCTTGATGAAGCCGTCTTCCATGCCGACTTCGATGCCGAGACCACCGAATTCGCCGCTGGTGCTTTCCTGCAGCTCGGCGAACGCTTCGGGCTCGAGATAGGCGGAATGAGGATCGAGATTGCTGAGCATGCCTTTGATGGCATTTTCCAGCAGGGTTTTGTCATCGACTGGTTCGACATAGGCAGCCTTGATGCGATCCAGTACCTCGGCAAATGTGCGCAGTTCCTCCAGCGGCAGCGGGGCTTTGGCACTGGCACTTGGCGCCGCGGCCTCCTCCATGGGCTGCTGGGCCCATGCGCCGCCCTGCATCCCCAGCAATACGGCCAGGGCGAGCGTGGATGGGCGGGCGAAACGGCGCAGGTGCAACATGTCGAACTCCAATTATGAGAGGGCGCGCTTGGTGGTGCGGGCGGCTCGGCAGGACCGAACGCCGCTGATCGCTAACCTTGCGCGCGGCACCATTGGGCAGGATCGCTGGGGCGCCCCTGCTGGCGAATGGCGAAATACAGTGCGGCGGTTTCCTGGCCGCCGCTGGTGCCTACCGTGGCAATTGCGTCGCCGGCCTTGACGATATCGCCGGCGTCGCGCAGCAGGCTCTGGTTGTGGCCATACAGGCTCAGATAACCATTGCCATGGTCGAGGATTACCAGCAGTCCAGCGCCGCGCAGCCAGTCGGCGAACACTACGCGTCCGCCATGGACGGCGCGGACCTGAGTACCGACGCTGGCGCCGATCAGTACGCCGTCCCACTTGGTTCGAGCGTCGCCGCCGCGCGGAGTGCCATAGCGGGCGACGAGACGTCCATCCACCGGCCATGGCAGCTTGCCCTTGGCCTTGGCGAACGGGCCGCCGAAGTTGCCGCCGGCACTGGAAACCAATGGGCCGCTCGGCGCAGTGCTGGCGCCGGGCCGGGATTGTTGTTGCTCCTGACGCTGGCGCTCGGCAAGCAGTTCGCGTTGCCGGGCTTCCTCGGCTTCGCGAGCCTGGCGCGCCAGAGTTTCCTCGATGGTCTTGAGTACCCGTTCGAACTGGGCCTGCTCCTGACGGCGGGCCTGCAGCTTCTGTTCGCGGCTGGACAGGTCGCTGTTGAGCTTGGCCAGCGTTTGCTGTCGCTCCTTGCGCACCTCGGCGAGTTGCTCGCGCCGCTCCAGCAGGCCGTCCTTCTTTTCCGCCAGAAGGTTCTGCTGCGCTTCGATGTCAGTCTCGACTCCGGCCAGTTGGCGCAGGGTCTCGTTGAAGCTGTCGAGCTGTTCGAGGCGTGCCTTGTTCAGGTAGTCGTAATAGGTGATGGTGCGGCTGAATTTTTCCGGGTTCTGCTGGTTGAGCAGCAGCTTGAGATATTCCTGCCTCCCATTCTGATAGGCGGCGCGGGCCTGCAGCCCGATCAGGCGCTGCTGCTCCAGGCGTGCACCTTCGAGGGTGGTTTTCTCCTCGTTCAGGCGTTCCAGCTCGGCCTCGCTGCGGTCGATCTCCTGCTGCAGGGTGTCGACCTGCTTTTCCAGCTGACCCATCTCGCTTTCGGTGGTCTTCAGCTGCTTCTGAACGCCGGATTTCTCCTGCTCGATCTGCTTGAGCAGTTTCTGCAGTTCGGCGATGTCCTGGCGAGCGGCTTCGATCTGCTGCCGCGCTGCGGTACGTTCGTCCGCCACGGCGGGGCCGAGCAGGCAGAGGAAGGCGAGGGCGAGAAAGGTACGAGGCATTGGAGGGCGTCAACCGAGCGTTATGACCGACGTAGTATGCCTAAAAAGCAAGCTGGAAGCTTGAAGCCTGTAGCGGGAAACGGCGGCTGGCGCCAGCCGCTTCCCGCCCGGCTCGATCAGCTCAGCTCGACGATCGAGCGACCGGTCATCTCCGGCGGTAC
>DNMQ01000339.1 GCA_003488145.1 Pseudomonas sp. | reverse complement strand
GGGGCTGGTGGAACGGCCATGACACCGACTAGCGCATAAAGGTCGGTCAGGTGCAGGAAGCCGATCGCGATCAGCAATGGCGTTCCCGCGAACATGAGCGCGCCGGGCTCAACCGTGCGCTCTGCGAGGATGGCGGAAAAGATCTTCATCATCTGCTGAGCGCCGAACAAGCCGTTGATGCCGCGGCCTGTTTTCTCGGCCACACCCGCGCGCCGCTGGTGCTGTTTCCGGTCGAGGACGCCCTCGGCCTGGAGGAACAGACCAACATGCCGGGCATCGTCGAAACCCATCCCAACTGGCGTCGCCGCTATCCCGGCGACAGTGCAACGCTGCTCGACGGCGAAGCCAGCCGCCGGCGCCTGGAATGCCTGGCGCAGGCACGCCGCAACCATCGTGGAGCTGCGCATCGATGAAAGACCTTACCGCGACCCTGCGACTACAGTTTCACCGCGACTTCACCCTGGATCACGCCACCGCACTGGTGGACTACTTCGCCGAACTCGGCATCAGCCACATCTACGCTTCACCGCTGCTCACGGCCCGCCCGGGTTCCATGCACGGCTATGACGTGATCGACCCGACCCGCATCAACCCGGAACTGGGCGGCGAGCCGGCGCTGCAGCGTCTCGTCGAGGCCCTGCGCGGCAAGGGCATGGGACTGATCCTGGACATCGTCTCCAACCACATGGCCGTGGGTGGTTCCGGTAACGCCTGGTGGCTGGACGTGCTCGAATGGGGTCGCCGCAGCCCCTATGCGCAGTTCTTCGACATCGAATGGAATTCGCCGGACCCCCTGCTCGAAGGCCAGTTGTTGGTGCCCTTCCTTGGCAGCGACTATGGCGAGGCGCTGCAGCAGGGCACCGTGAAGCTGCGCCTGGACGTTGATAACGGCTCGCTGTACGCCGAGCATTACGAGCACCGTTTTCCGATCACCCCGCCGAGCTACGGCGAGGTGTTGCGTGCCGCCGATCATCCGCAGCTGCGTACCCTGGCGCAGCACTTCGATGCCCTGAAGACCGAACCCGCGCCGTACCAGGCCGCTCGCTTGCTACGCACCGAGCTCGCCGAGCAGCTGCAGGACGCCAGCACCCGCCAGGCGCTGGAGCAGGCGCTCAATTGCTACGACTCCACTACCGATGACGGCTTCCGCCGCCTGCACAGCCTGCTGGAACGTCAGAACTATCGGCTGGCCAGCTGGCGGACCGCGGGTGATGACATCAACTGGCGGCGCTTCTTCGACATCAATGAGCTGGGCGGCCTGCGCGTCGAACGTCCGGTGGTGTTCGAGGAAACCCACGCCAAGATTTTCGAGCTGATCGGCGATGGCCTGGTCGACGGCCTGCGCATCGACCATATCGACGGGCTGGCCGACCCGCGCGGCTATTGCCGGCGCCTGCGCCGGCGTGTCGATCGGCTGAATGCCGGGCGCCCGCAGGACGCGGTGCAGGATCACGTGCCGATCTACGTCGAGAAGATCCTCGCCGGCGGCGAGCGGCTGCATGACGACTGGGGCGTGGACGGCACCACCGGTTACGAATTCATGAATCAAGTGTCGCTGCTGCAACATGACCCGGCTGGCGAATCACTTCTGTGCTCCTTGTGGAGCGAGACCAGCGGACGCACCACCGATTTCATGGAAGAGGCTCGCCAGGCCCGCCAGCTGGTGCTGACCGGCCCGCTGGCGGGCGACTTCGAAACCGTCGCCCTGTCGCTTTTGCAGGTCGCCCGCGGCGACGTGATGACCCGCGACATCACCCTCGGCGCGATTCGCCGCGCCCTGCTGGAGCTGATCATTCACTTCCCGGTGTATCGCACCTACATTGCCGCGCCGGGCCGCCGCGAGGCCGATGAACCGTTCTTCCAGCAGGCGCTGGACGGCGCGAAGACGACCTTGAGCGAAGCCGACTGGCCGTTGCTCGAGCATCTGCAGCGCTGGCTCGGCGGCGAAAGTCTGCGGCAACTGCCGCGTAGCCTGCGCAAGATTCGTCGCTACGCCTGCACACGCTTCCAGCAGCTGACGTCGCCGGCTGCGGCGAAGGCCGTGGAGGATACCGCCTGCTACCGCTCCGGCATTCTGCTGTCGCGCAACGATGTCGGCTTCGACCCGCAACACTTCAGCGCGCCATTGCAGGCATTCCACGACGAGTGCCTGCAACGCGCCGAGCACTTCCCGCGCAACATGCTGACCACCGCGACCCACGACCATAAGCGTGGCGAGGATACCCGTGCCCGCATCGCGGTAATCAGCGAGCGCGCCGAATGGTTTGCCGGCAAGGTGCGGCGCTGGCGCGAGATGAGCGCCAGCCACATTCAGCAGCTTGGCGACGGTGCGGCACCGTCGCCGGGCGATGAGCTGATGCTGTTCCAGATTCTGCTCGGCAGCTGGCCGCTGGACCTGCGGGCCGACGACAAGGCTGCGATGGAGCAGTACTGCACACGCATCCTGCAATGGCAGGAGAAAGCCCTGCGCGAGGCCAAGCTGCGCACCACCTGGAGCGACCCCAACAGCGATTACGAAAGCGCCTGTCGGCAGCACGTTGAGTACCTGCTACTCACCGGCGAAGGTGCACCATTACGGGACGAAATCGCTGCGGCCGCTGCCGAACTGGCCCCTGCCGGTGCGTTGAACAGCCTTGTGCAAAGTCTGCTGCGCATGACCACCCCCGGCGTGCCCGACCTCTATCAGGGCACCGAGTACTGGGACTTCAGCCTGGTCGATCCCGACAATCGGCGGCCGGTGGACTTCACTGCGCGGCAGCACAGCCTCGCCAGCGCGGCCTCGCTCGATGAGCTGCTGCAAAGCTGGCACGACGGTCGCATCAAGCAAGCTGTGATCCGCCGCACACTGCAGCTGCGTCGACGCTACCCGCGGCTGTTCAGCGAAGGCCGCTATCTGCCGCTTGCGGTTTCTGGCGAGCAGGCCGAGCAGCTGCTGGCATTCGCCCGCGAGCTGGAAGGCGAGTGGGTGGTAGTCGTGGTGCCGCGGCTGGCAGCGGATCTGCTGGGGGATCGTGGAGTACCGAGCATTCCGGCGCAGCGCTGGAGCAACACCCGGATCGAACTGCCCGAGGCGCTAAACGGTAGTGAATTCGAGCGACTTTTCGACGGAACGACAGTCTCATCCCAACAAGCCAGCCTAGAGGTTGCGCGCGTTCTGGACGGACTATCGGCGGCCGTCCTGCATACGTCTATGACCGCAAATGGAGAATCCCAACAATGAGTTCAGAAGAGCAACGTATCCGCGAGTTCGCTTATCAGATCTGGCAATCCGAGGGTTGCCCGGAAGGGGAAGATGAGCGCCATTGGGCAATGGCGCGCAAGCTGGTCGAGGCCGAATACGGCGCTGCCGATGCCAAGCCTGCCAGCCGCCCACGCAAGACCGCCACCAAACCCACCGATGCCACACCCAAAGCCAAGCCCAAGGACGTGAAGGATGCGTCGGCGGCCAAGCCCCGTGCGAGCCGTGCTTCACCCAAGGCTGGCACCGATGCCAAGGCCGGCACCCCCGAAACCATCAAGAAAACGCGCACCCCGCGGGCAAAGAAGGAAAGCTGACCGGCGGCAGGCATCTTGTCGGCGTCGGATCGGTCGAATGATCGTCCGCGCCGACACAAGCCTCGGTACGCCATCCGGAATGCGCCTTTGGAGATTTCATGAGTAAGAAAAAGCCCTACGTGTCGCAGGTTACGACGCCGTCCAGGATCAGTGAGGGCTTGCCCTTCCCGCTCGGGGCAACCTGGGATGGCCTGGGGGTCAATTTCGCCATTTTCTCCGCCCATGCCACGAAGGTTGAGCTCTGCCTGTTCGACTCCAGCGGCGAGGTCGAACTCGAGCGGATCGAGTTGCCCGAGTACACCGACGAGATCTGGCACGGCTACCTGCCGGACGCACATCCCGGGCAGATCTACGGCTACCGCGTATACGGCCCGTACGACCCGGAGAACGGCCATCGCTTCAACCCGAACAAGCTGCTGATCGACCCCTATGCCAAGCAACTGGTGGGCGAGCTGAAATGGTCGGAAGCGTTGTTCGGTTACACCATCGGTCACCCTGATGGCGACCTCAGTTTCGACGAGCGCGACAGCGCGCCCTTCGTGCCCAAGTGCAAGATCATCGACCCGGCCTTCACCTGGGGCCGTGACCACCCCGTGCAGGTGCCCTGGGACAAGACCATCATCTACGAAACCCACGTGCGCGGTTACACCATGCGCCATCCGGCGGTAGCGGACGATGTGCGCGGCACCTTCGCCGGCTTCAAGACGCCGGAAGTGATCGACTACATCCGCAAGCTTGGCGTCTCCTCGATCGAGCTGCTACCGATCCATGCGTTCGTGCAAGACCAGCATCTGCTCGAAAAAGGCATGGCCAACTACTGGGGCTACAACAGCATCGCCTTCTTCGCACCGCATCCGAAGTATCTGGCCAGCGGCAAGATCACCGAATTCAAGGAAATGGTCGCGCACCTGCACAATGCCGACCTCGAGGTGATCCTCGACGTGGTCTACAACCA
>DNMQ01000170.1 GCA_003488145.1 Pseudomonas sp. | reverse complement strand
GGCGCTGGCGCACCGCTTCCCTGAGGCCGACGAACACGCCATAGGCGGTGGATGGTGACGGGTCGCCGCTGGCGATGCTGCCATCCAGCGTGGTGCGTGGCGTGGCGCCGACCACATGGCGGGTGCGCTGGGCAAAGGCCTGCATCTCGGCATCGCCGGTGCCCGAGTCGGCGGCAGTGATGTAGCGCCCACCGAGGCTGTCGACGAAGTCGCCCATCGCATGCAGCAGCGCCTGGCTCTTGCCGGTGTGCGGGTCGCCGATGATCACCGCCTTGCCGCCGCCGAGCTTGAGCCCGGCCAGCGAAGATTTCAGGGTCATCCCGCGCGACAGCCGCAGCACATCGCGCAGGGCGTCGTCGTCATTGGCGTAGGGAAACATCCGGCAGCCACCCAGCGCCGGGCCGAGGCGCGTGTCGTGGATGGCGATGATGGCTTTCAGACCCGACGCCTGGTCATGACAGAAGACCACCTGTTCGTGGCGATCGAAGTCGGGGTGAGCGAAGACGGACATTTGGGTTACCTCGTTCTTGTTGGTCTGGTTCCCTGCCGTGGGCAGGGCCTACTTGTCTGGTACCGGGGCCACCGCTATTCGGGCGATCCCGGCCGCGAAAAACTGGCTGTCAGTCGTTACTCCTGCGCCAGTAACTTCGCGACCATCGCGCTAGGCCGCCGGCTGGAACAGCCGCACGCTCTGCACCTCGTCGCCCTTGGCCAGCTGCTCGCGGAGCAACTTCTCCTGCTGGCGGGCCCTGGCGATGGAGCGCTCCTTCACCGGGCCGTAGCCGCGGATCTGTTCCGGCAGCGCGGCGATGGCCACGGCGGTGCGGTAGTTGGTCGGCTTGAGCTGGGCCAGCAGCTCGTCCACGGTCTTCTCGTACTCGGTGATCAGCTGGCGCTCGACGCGGCGGTCGTGGCCATAGCCGAACGGGTCCAGAGGCGTGCCGCGCAGGAAGCGAAACTTGGCCAGCACGCCGAACACATTGAGCATCCACGCCCCCAGCTCGCGCTTGCGCGGCTCGCCAGTGACGGGGTCACGCTTGGCCAGCCAGGCCGGGGCGAGGTGGAACTGCAACCGGTAGTCGCCCTCGAACTGCGCCTCGAGCTGCTGGCGGAAGTCCGGCTCGCTGTAGAGGCGCGCCACCTCGTACTCATCCTTGTAGGCCAGGAGCTTGAAGTAGTAGCGGGCGACGGCCTTGGACAGCGCCAGATCGTCCGCGCTATCGGCCTCGCGCACGCGCTCGACCAGCTGGCGATAGCGGCGCGCCAGCCCGGCGTTCTGGTAGCGGGTAAGGAAATCCACGCGCCACTCGACGATCTCTTCCAGGGTTTTACAGAGTGGCTCGGCGACCTCGGCCGGACGTGCCAGCTGCTCCACCGTTTCGCGTTCGAGCACAGCACGACGGCCCCAGCGGAAGGCCTGCAGATTCAGCTTGGCGGCAACGCCATTGAGTTCGATGGCCTTCTCGATGGCCTCGGCGCTGATCGGCAGCAGCCCCTGCTGATAGGCGAAGCCGAGCAGGAACAGGTTGGTGGCGATGCTATCGCCGAGCAGTCGCGTGGCCAGGCGGGTGGCGTCGACGAAGTGGGTCTTGTCGGCACCGACCGCCGCGCTGATGGCCTGCCGCATGGCCGCGCCGGGCACCTGGGCGTCGGGGTTGCGGGTGAACTCGGCGGTGGCCGATTCGTGGCTGTTCACCACGGCGTTGCTGATCTGCTCGTTGAGGCGGGTCAGTGACTCATCGCCCGCCGCGACAATCAGGTCGCAGCCGAGCAGCAGATCGGCCTCACCGGCGGCGATGCGCACCGCGTAGATGTCGCTCTGCTTCGCGGCGATGCGCACGTGGGTGGTCACCGGGCCGAACTTCTGCGCCAGGCCGGCCTGGTCGAGCACCGTGCAGCCCTTGCCTTCCAGGTGCGCGGCCATGCCGAGCAGCGCGCCAAGGGTAGTCACACCGCTGCCGCCGACACCCGGAATCAGCACGTTCCATGGACGATCCAGCGTTGGGTGCTGCGGCTCGGGCAATGTCGCCGCCTCGATACCGCCGGCTACGGCTTCGGGCTTACGCAACCCGCCGCCATGCACGGTGACGAAACTCGGGCAGAAGCCCTCGACGCAGGAGAAGTCCTTGTTGCAGGCGTTCTGGTCGATCTCGCGCTTGCGCCCCAGTTCGGTTTCCAGCGGCAACACGGCGAGGCAGTTGGACTTCTCACCGCAGTCGCCGCAACCCTCGCAGACCGCCGGGTTGATAAAGGCGCGCTTGGCCGGGTCTTCCAGCTTGCCGCGCTTGCGCCGACGGCGCTTCTCGGTGGCGCAGGTCTGGTCGTAGATGATCACCGAGACGCCCTTGAATTCGCGCAACTCGCGCTGCACGGCATCCAGTTCGCGGCGGTGATGGAAGCTGGTGATTGGCGCGAAGGTATCGCGGGTCGGGTACTTGTCCGGCTCGTCGCTGACCAGGGCGATGCGTTTGACGCCCTCGTGGAAGATCTGCCGGCTGAGCTGGTCGACGCGCAGCTCGCCGTCGATGGGCTGGCCGCCCGTCATGGCCACGGCATCGTTGTAGAGAATCTTGTAGGTCACGTTCACGCCGGCCGCGACGGCCGCACGCACGGCCAGACTACCGGAGTGGAAGTAGGTGCC
>DNMQ01000171.1 GCA_003488145.1 Pseudomonas sp. | reverse complement strand
CCGGAAGAACTACGTGACCTAATCCTGTGAACCAGATCAGCAGCCTGCGACATATCACCGTGTTGCTCGACGAAGCCGTCGCGGCGCTGAGCGTGCGCCCGGACGGACGCTATCTGGATGGCACCTTTGGGCGGGGTGGTCACAGCCGGCTACTGCTTCAGCAGCTTGGGCCTGATGGCCTATTGCTAGGATTCGACAAGGATCCGTTAGCCATCGCTACGGGGCAAGCACTGGCGGCCGAGGACGGCCGCTTTGTCGTTGTGCAGAGAAGTTTTGCCGAACTTGGCGAAGAGGTGGCGCAGCGCGGCTGGAGCGGAACCGTCAGTGGCGTTTTGCTGGATCTGGGCGTTTCGTCACCGCAGCTGGACGACCCCGAGCGCGGCTTCAGTTTTCTTAACGACGGTCCTCTGGACATGCGCATGGATCCTAGCCGAGGCGTCAGTGCGGCCGATTGGATAGCGCACGCCGACGAAGATGAGATCGCCCGGGTGTTCAAGGATTATGGCGAAGAGCGCTTCGCCAAGCGCATGGCTCGTGCGGTGGTGCAGCGCCGCGAAGCGGCGCCTTTCGAGCGTACCGCCGACCTCGCCAAGGTCCTGACTGAGGCCAATCCCGCTTGGGAGAAGGGCAAGAATCCGGCGACTCGTGCGTTTCAGGGACTGCGCATCTACATCAATAATGAGCTTGGCGACCTGGAGCATGGCCTTGATGCAGCCCTGGAGGCACTGGAAGTGGGCGGCCGGCTGGTGGTCATCAGCTTTCATTCGCTGGAAGACCGCATCGTCAAACAGTTCATGCGCCGCCACGCCAAGGGCGAGGCGGACAAGCTGCCACGCGACCTGCCCATCATTCCGAAGGCATTCGAGCCGCGCCTCAAGCTGCTCGGCAAGCCGCAGTACGCTTCCGATGCCGAGGTCAAGGGCAACCCGCGTTCGCGCAGTGCAGTAATGCGCGTGGCGGAGAAGCTGCGGTGACCAAGGTAATGCGCTCCATGCCCAGCGGCAGCCTGTTGATGCTGGTGCTGTTCGTCAGTGTCCTGCTGTCGGCGATCGCAGTTGCCTACTCGGCGCATTGGAATCGTCAGTTGCTCAACGAACTCTATGGTGAGCTTAGCGTGCGTGACAAGGCCCAGGCCGAGTGGGGGCGGTTGATCCTCGAACAGAGCACCTGGACTGCGCACAGTCGCATCGAGACGCTGGCGACCGAGCAATTGCACATGCATATCCCCGAAGCGGCAGACGTCAGGCTGGTGAAGCCATGACCCTTCAAGGTGCGCTGTATCCGTGGCGGTTTCGTATCGTGCTCACGCTGCTGGCGCTGCTGGTCGGTGCGATTGTCTGGCGTATCGTCGATCTTCAGGTGATGGATCAGGGCTTCCTCAAGGGGCAGGGTGATGCGCGCAGCGTTCGGCATATCCCGATTCCTGGGCATCGTGGTCTGATCACCGATCGCAACGGTGAACCGCTCGCGGTGAGCACGCCGGTTACCACGTTGTGGGGCAATCCCAAAGAGCTGCAGGCAGCAAAGTCGCGTTGGCCGGACTTGGCCAAGGCGCTGGGTCAGGATGCTGCCACAATGAGCGAGCGTCTCAGGTCGCAGGCGTCGCGCGAGTTCATCTATCTGGTGCGCGGACTTACCCCGGAGCAGGGACAGGAAGTCCTTGATCTGAAGATCCCCGGCGTTTATGCGCAAGAAGAGTTCCGTCGGTTCTATCCGGCTGGCGAAGTGGCTGCCCATGTGGTCGGCTTCACCGATATCGATGATCGTGGCCGTGAGGGCATGGAACTCGCGTATGACGAGTGGCTGGCTGGTGTGCCAGGCAAGCGTCAGGTGCTCAAGGATCGTCGCGGGCGGTTGATCAAGGACGTTCAGGTCGTAAAGAACGCCAAGGCCGGCAAGGCGATGGCATTGTCGATCGATCTGCGCCTGCAGTACCTCGCGCACAGCGAGCTGCGCAACGTCGTGCAGGAATACGGTGCCAAAGCCGCCAGCCTGGTGATGGTCGACGTCAAGACCGGCGAGATCCTCGCCATGGCCAACCAGCCTACCTATAACCCGAACAATCGGCGCAATCTGCAGCCCGCGGCAATGCGCAATCGCGCCATGATCGACGTCTTCGAGCCCGGTTCCACCGTCAAACCTTTCAGCATCGCGGCGGCACTGGGTACCGGCAAATATCAGCCGGATTCGGTCGTCAATACCTTGCCCGGATGGATGCGTATCGGCCGCTACACGATTCGTGATGTCTCCCGTGGCGGCATGCTGACGCTGACCGGGATTCTGATGAAGTCGAGCAACGTCGGCATCAGCAAGATCGCCCTGGATATCGGCGCCGAGCCGGTATACGCGGTGATGCAACAGGCCGGTTTCGGCCAGGATACCGGACTGGGTTTCCCCGGCGAGCGCGTCGGCAATCTGCCCAATCATCGCAAGTGGCGAGACGCTGAGACGGCTTCGCTTGCCTACGGCTATGGCCTGTCGGTGACCGCCGTACAGTTGGCGCATGCGTATGCCGTGCTGGGTAACCAGGGCAGCAACGTGCCGCTCTCTCTGTTGCGTCTGGATCGCACCCAGGACGGCGTGCAGGTCATTGACAAAGAGATTTCCGGAATTGTTCTGCAGATGCTGCGCGCGGTGGTCGAGGAAGAAGGCGGTGGTGGTGCGCGCGCCAAGGTGCCGGGCTATCACGTCGNNGGTGGCTATACCAAGGATGCCTATCGCTCCTTCTTCGCCGGTGTCGCGCCGCTGTCCAACCCGCGCATCGCCGCCGTGGTGGTGGTGGACGAGCCCAGCAATGGCGGGTACTACGGCGGCCTGGTGGCCGCGCCGGTGTTCGGCAAGGTCATGGCGCGCGCCCTGCGGCTGATGAACGTCGCGCCGGACAATCTGCCGCCGCCTGCCGAGCTGCAGACCGCCGAAGCGGCAAAGGGCAAGGGAGGGCGTATCTGATGCCGATGCCATTGAATCACCTGCTGCCTCAGGCCGGCAGCGACGTGCTGATCCGTGAGCTGACACTCGACAGTCGCAAGGTTCGCGGCGGAGACCTGTTCCTCGCTGTACCGGGTCTGCAGTTCGATGGTCGCGATCACATACAGGATGCCGTCGCCCGTGGCGCGGCCGCGGTCGCTTATGAGGCAGAAGGCCTCGACGAGTCACTAACCGACAACGCAGTCATGGTTCCGGTGCTGCATCTGGCAGAACAGCTGTCGGCGATTGCCGGCCGCTTCTACGGCGAGCCCAGCCGCAGCCTGCGTGTGGTCGGTGTGACCGGAACCAACGGCAAGACCAGTGTCAGCCAGCTGATTGCCCAGGCGCTCGATCGGCTCGGCGAACCCTGCGGAATCATCGGCACGCTTGGCACCGGATTCCACGGACAGCTGGAACTGGGACGCCATACCACGCCAGACGCCATCGGCGTGCAGGCGACACTGGCGAACCTCAAACAAGAGGGTGCTCGCGCGGTAGCGATGGAAGTGTCCTCGCATGGTCTCGATCAGGGGCGCGTCGCGGCCCTGGATTTCGATGTCGCCGTGTTCACCAATCTGTCGCGTGACCACCTCGATTACCACGGCAGCATGGATGCTTACGGTGCTGCCAAGGCGCGCCTGTTCGAGGTGCCCGGGCTGAGCTGTCGGGTAATCAACCTCGACGATGCCTTTGGCCGCGTGCTGGCCGGCGAGGAGCGCGAGTCGCGCCTGATCACTTACAGCCTGGAAGACCCCACGGCCTACCTGTTCTGCGCTGAAGCGCGTCTCGACGACGACGGCATTCATGCTCGGCTGATCACGCCGCAGGGCGAGCGCTCGTTGCGCAGTCCGCTGCTCGGGCGTTTCAACGTCAGCAATGTATTGGCCGCCGTCGGCGCCCTGCTTGGCATGGACTATCCGCTGGACGAAATCCTGGCCGTGCTGCCTGAACTGCAAGGCCCCGCCGGCCGCATGCAGCGGCTGGGTGGCGGCGACCATCCGCTGATCGTGGTCGACTACGCACACACCCCCGATGCGCTGGAGAAAGTCCTCACCGCGCTGCGTCCACACGCGCGCGGCAGGCTGCTTTGTCTGTTCGGTTGCGGTGGTGATCGTGATACCGGCAAGCGCCCGCTGATGGCTGAAGTCGCGGAGCGGCTGGCCGACGGCGTCGTGGTCACCGATGACAATCCGCGCAATGAGGCGCCTGAACAGATTCTCGAGGGTATCCGTTCGGGGTTCAGCAATCCTGCGGCGGTCACTTTCAGCCATGGCCGCGCGCAGGCAATCGCCAGTCTGATCGCGGCCGCGCGCGCGGAAGATGTGGTCGTGCTGGCCGGCAAAGGTCACGAGGACTATCAGGAAGTTCGCGGCGAACGCTTGCCGTTCTCCGATCTCGAGGAAGCCTGCAGGGCGCTGTCCGTCTGGGAGAAGGCCAATGCTTGAGTCGATGCGCCTGAGCGAATTGCAGCTACCGCTGTCTGGCCGCCTGGTCGGAGCGGATGCCAGCTTCACTGCCGTCAGCACAGACAGTCGGGCCATCGAACCTGGCCAGCTGTTCATCGCGCTGACCGGGCCACGCTTCGATGGTCATGCCTATCTGGCGGACGTCGCCGCCAAAGGCGCCGTTGCAGCACTGGTCGAGCGTGAAGTTGCAGATGCAGGCCTGCCGCAGCTGGTCGTTGCCGATACCCGGTTGGCGCTTGGGCAGCTCGGCGCGCTCAATCGCGCCGCATTCAACGGTCCGGTCGCAGCCATCACCGGCTCCAGCGGCAAGACCAGCGTGAAGGAAATGCTCGCCAGCATTCTACGCAGCGCCCATGGCCAGGACGCCGTACTGGCCACTCGCGGCAACCTCAACAATGACTTGGGTGCGCCACTGACGCTGTTGGAGTTGAGCACCAGTCATCGCAGCGCCGTCATCGAACTCGGCGCTTCGCGGCCCGGCGATATTGCCTATACCGTCGATCTGGTGCGCCCGGATGTCAGCGTAATTACCAATGCGGGCACCGCCCACGTCGGCGAGTTCGGTGGCCCGGACAGGATCGTTGAGGCCAAGGGTGAGATTCTCGATGGCCTGAACGCATCCGGCACCGCCGTGCTCAACCGTGACGACAAGGCCTATTCGATCTGGGCCGAGCGCGCTGCGGGCAAACGCATCGTATCGTTCGGCCTGGATGACCCCCTTGTGGATTTCTCCGCCGGTTCGATCGCCTACGACCAGCGCGGTTGCCCCAATTTCGTGCTGACCGGCCCGCTGGGCAATCTCCGTATCCAGCTCAATCTGCTGGGCCGGCATAACGTGGCCAACGCCTTGGCGGCAGCCGCGGCAGCCTATGCGCTGGGTATCGGGGCCGAGGCCGTAGTGGCGGGGCTGGAAAGCCTGCAACCGGTCAAAGGCCGAGCCGTGGCGCAAATGCTGGCCAACGGTGTGCGCCTGATCGACGACAGCTACAACGCCAATCCGGCATCGATCTGCGCCGCCATCGACGTGCTCGCCAGCTTTGCCGGTCGCACCATCCTTGTGCTTGGCGATATGGGCGAGCTGGGCGAGTGGGCCGA
>DNMQ01000173.1 GCA_003488145.1 Pseudomonas sp. | reverse complement strand
ATGCACCAGAACCTGACCTTCGCCTTTCTTTACAACGCCCTGGGGGTCCCTCTGGCAGCCGGCCTGCTCTACCCGCTGACCGGCCTCCTGCTGTCACCAATAATCGCAGCGCTGGCGATGAGCATGAGCTCCGCTTCGGTGGTGTTCAACGCCTTGAGACTGCGCAAAGTATCAATCGATTGAGGTTCTTGACCTTGCCACCTTGGCAAGGTTGAGAATTGCCTCAACCCCAGCAGCAACCTCGCAAGGAGATGCCATGAGCAGCGTTGAATTGAACGTCAAAGGCATGAGCTGCGGCTCATGCGTCCTGCATGTCACCGAGGCGCTCAACGCAGTTGAAGGCGTCACCGAAGTCGATGTCGATCTGCAAGCGGCCCGTGTGCGAGTCAGCGGCGAGTGCGACAGCGATGTGCTTGTCTCCGCCCTGGGTGATGCTGGATACCCAGCTCAACTGAGCAGTCCGGCGGCCTCATCGAGCCCTGCCAAGAAAACCGGATGCGGTGGCAGCGGCGGCTGCTGTTGCAAGTGAGCAAACCATTGGAAACAGGTTTTTATGTCCAGAAGACTGACTACCGCGGCGCTCGCCGCCCTGCTGCTAAGTGGCGCCGCCCAGGCCGCGCAACCCCTGATCATTGATGTGCACCGCGACGCCAACTGTGGGTGCTGCAAGGACTGGATTACCTACCTGGAGAACAACGGCTTCGAAGTCCGCGATCACGTCGAACGCAACATGAACACGGTCAAGCAAGACCTCGGCGTGAAACCGCGTCTGGCTTCCTGCCATACAGGCGTGATCGATGGAAAGTTCGTTGAAGGTCACGTGCCCGTGGCGCAGATCCTGGAGCTTCGCAAGCGCCCTGACCTGCTGGGCATCGCCGTGCCAGGCATGCCGGCTGGCTCACCAGGCATGGAGTATGGCGACGTCAAACACCCGTACCAAGTGATCGGAATAACCCGCACTGGCCGAGAAAAGGTCATTGCCAATTATCCGCTGGAACAAGCCCCGCATTAATAGCGACTCGCCGGGCGGGCTGGTACTGGCTGGCATCCTGCGATGCACTGAATCGCAGCGGAGGCCATCCCCCCAGCCCGCACTTCAAAAAGCCCGGCTCCGTTAACAAGCTGAAATAGACCTCCTTTTCGTTATTAGCCCGCGAGATGGTCATGTCCCGCCTCCTGCCGTATCTGCTGCTGCTACTGCTTGCCTTGCCAGCCAACGCCGAGATATTTGATTCTTCGCGTCCTCAGTCGGCTCTGTTCGGCACTCCGCTGAATAACAGCCAGGATTTCCTTCCGGTAGACAGGGCCTTCCGCCTCGACCTGTTGGAAACCGGTAAGGACAGTGTCCGCCTGCGCTTCATAAATGCCGAGGGTTATTACCTCTATAAACATCGCTTCGCATTCACCAGCGACCACCCGCAAGTGTCAATCGGCACCCCGCAATGGCCCGCGGCCGAACCGAAAACCGATGAATTTTTTGGCGATGTCGAGGTGTTCTACGGCGTTACCGACTTGCTGCTACCCGTTAATAACCCCCTGAACACACCGTTCACCTTACAGGTGAGCTATCAGGGCTGCGCTGATCTGGGGCTGTGCTATCCGCCAGAGATTCGCAGCTTCGAGGTAGGTGATCCCTCCCTCATTGCAGCCGTGCAACAAGGGGTTGCCATTGACTGGCGTAGTCTGGCGCTGTTCTTCCTGGCTGGCCTGGGCCTGACTTTCACACCCTGCGTGCTGCCGATGCTGCCAATTCTGTCTGGCGTGGTATTACGCGGAAAACTCGGCGGAATGCGTGGATTACGCCTATCGCTTGCCTACGTACTCCCCATGGCTGCCAGCTTCGCCCTGCTTGGTGCGCTAATGGGCATGTTCGGCGCTGGCCTCAACCTACAAGCGCGCCTGCAGTCACCGTGGCTGTTGGTGCCCTTTGCGATGTTCTTCACTGTTTTCGCTCTGGCCATGTTCGGCGTATTCGAGTTGCGCATGCCGCGCTTGATCACCGAACGACTGGATCGCCTGGCTGGCCAAACCCGCGGGGGTTCAATGTTGGGCGCCGCCACGCTCGGCGTACTGTCGAGCCTGCTGGTTTCGCCCTGTGTGACTGCCCCTCTGGTCGGCGCACTGCTCTACATAAGCACCACCGGCGACGCACTGGGTGGCGGCCTTAAGCTGTTTGCCCTCGGGTTGGGCATGGGCGCGCCGTTGGTATTGTTCGCCATCGGCGGCGGAGCATTGCTACCCAAGTCTGGCACTTGGATGGTCGGTGTGCGTAAAGCCTTCGGCGTGATGCTACTGGCTGTCTCTGTATGGCTGCTAGAACGCGTGCTACCCGCTCCAGTGACTTTGGCCTTGTGGGGCCTTTTGGCAGTTGGCAGCGCGATTTGGCTCGGTGCCTTGGAGTTCACCCTCAAGTCCGGCCGGCAAAGGCTCGCCCAACTACTCGGTGTGGCACTACTGGTCTACGGTGTCAGCGCCTGGCTCGGCGCTTTGCAAGGTCAATCCGATCCGCTGCGACCGCTGGGTCAGCTGGACGCCAATGCCGTACTTCCGACCGGCGCTAACGCCGGCTGGCAGACCGTGGATACACCAGCTGCTCTGGATGCCGCTCTGCTGTCAGC
>DNMQ01000030.1 GCA_003488145.1 Pseudomonas sp. | reverse complement strand
CCGAGTTCCTTGGCCAGCACCGCGAGCGAACCCATGAAGGTGCCGCAAATGCCGAGAATGTGGATATGCATGGATGCCCTCAAAAGCGGTGAGACCCACTGAAAAACTGCGGCGCAGGTTAGCACAGCAGGTCCCGCCAGCCGACCAGGCGCCGCTAGTCGGACGCAGGACCAGAACACGACCGACCAGTCACCTTCTTGAGCCAGATCATTTCGCCCTCAGATCGAGATGCGATGCTGCGAAAACCTCATTCCAGACAATCACAGGCATTCACCATGAGCAGCACCTTCTTCATACCCGCAGTAAACATGATGGGCGCCGGAAGCCTCGATGAAGCGATGGTCGCCATCGCCAACTACGGCTTTCGCAAAGCGCTGATCGTCACCGATGTCGGACTGGCACGAGCAGGCGTCGCCGAAAAGGTCGCCGCGCTGCTGGCTGCCGCGGATATCCAATCGGTCGTATTCGACGGCGCACAACCGAACCCAACCGTCGGCAACGTCGAGAAGGGCTTGGCCCAGCTGCGCGACAGCGCCTGCGATTTCATCATTTCCCTCGGTGGCGGCTCGCCCCATGACTGCGCCAAGGGCATCGCCCTGTGCGCCACCAACGGCGGGAATATCGCCGACTACGAAGGCGTCGACCGCTCGGCCAAACCACAACTGCCGCTGGTGGCGATCAACACCACCGCCGGCACCGCCAGCGAGATGACTCGCTTCTGCATCATCACCGACGAAGCCCGCCACGTGAAAATGGCCATCGTCGACCGCAATGTCACTCCGCTGCTGTCGGTGAACGACCCGGCATTGATGGTCGCCATGCCCAAGGGGCTGACCGCCGCGACCGGCATGGACGCCCTCACCCACGCGATTGAAGCCTATGTCTCGACCGCCGCCACGCCGATCACCGATGCCTGCGCGCTCAAGGCCATCGAACTGATCTCGGCAAACCTGCGTACCGCCGTCGAGAACGGCAGCGACATGCCCGCCCGCGAAGCCATGGCCTACGCACAGTTCCTCGCCGGGATGGCGTTCAACAACGCCTCGCTGGGCTACGTCCACGCCATGGCTCACCAGCTCGGCGGCTTCTACGATCTGCCGCACGGCGTCTGCAACGCCGTACTGCTGCCTCACGTGGAAAGCTACAACGCCAGCGTCTGCCCCGAACGCCTGCGCGACGTTGCAACCGCAATGGGCGTGGAGACCCGCGGACTCGACGCCGCGCAGGGTGCCGAAGCCGCACTCGTGGCAATCCGTACCCTGTCGCAGGCAATCGGCATTCCGGGCGGCCTGGCCGAGCTTGGCGCCAAGGCCGATGACATCCCGACGCTGGCCGCCAACGCCATGAACGATGCCTGCGGCCTGACCAACCCGCGCCGCGCCACGCAAGAGGAAATCGAAGCGATCTTCCATAGCGCCCTCTGAGCCCCTGGGCCGGGGCTTCTGCCCCGGCCCGACCGCGCGGCAGCGCCCGCTCTGCCGCCACGAAAAGCGCCCCTGGCCACCGCGACAGTATTCAAGTCGTGATCTACGCTTTATGCAGCGAATCTCCATCCAAGAACAAACCGGAGCCCCCCATGATCTACGCCCCTCCCGGCACCGACGGTGCCCTCGTTACCCTCAAGGCCCGCTACGGCAACTTCATCAATGGCGAGTTCGTCGAACCCGTCAACGGGCAGTATTTCACCAACCTGTCTCCGGTTAACGGACAGCCGATTGCCGAGTTTCCGCGCTCCGACGCCGCCGACATCGAGAAGGCGCTGGACGCCGCCCATGCCGCCGCCGATGCCTGGGGCAGGACCAGCGTGCAGGCGCGCTCGCTGATCCTGTTGCAGATCGCCGACCGTATCGAGCAGAACCTGGAGATGCTCGCCGTCACCGAAACCTGGGACAACGGCAAGGCCGTGCGGGAAACGCTGAACGCCGATATCCCGCTGGCGGCTGACCACTTCCGTTACTTCGCCGGCTGCATCCGCGCCCAGGAGGGCACCGCAGCCGAGATCGACGAGCACACCGCGGCCTATCACTTCCATGAGCCGCTGGGCGTGGTCGGGCAGATCATCCCGTGGAACTTCCCGATCCTGATGGCCGCCTGGAAACTTGCCCCGGCACTGGCGGCAGGCAACTGCGTGGTGCTGAAACCGGCCGAGCAGACCCCTCTTGGTATCGCAGTGCTGATGGAAGTCATCGGCGACTTACTGCCCCCGGGCGTGCTCAACGTCGTGCAGGGCTACGGGCGTGAAGCAGGCGAGGCCCTGGCCTCGAGCAAGCGCATCGCCAAGATCGCCTTCACCGGCTCCACCCCGGTGGGCTCGCACATCATGAAGCGCGCCGCGGAAAGCATCATCCCGAGCACCGTGGAGCTGGGCGGCAAGAGCCCGAACATCTACTTCGAAGACATCATGCAGGCCGAACCGACCTTCATCGAGAAGGCCGCCGAAGGCCTGGTGCTGGGCTTCTTCAACCAGGGCGAGGTGTGCACCTGCCCGTCGCGCGCGCTGGTGCAGGAATCCATCTACGCCCCCTTCATGGAAGCGGTGATGAAGAAGGTCGCGCAGATCAAGCGCGGCGATCCGCTGGACACCGACACCATGGTCGGCGCACAGGCCAGCCAGCAGCAGTTCGACAAGATCATGTCCTACCTGGAGATCGCCAAGGGCGAAGGCGCGGAGGTGCTCACCGGCGGCGCAGCGGAGAAGCTCGAAGGCTCTCTCGCCACCGGCTATTACATCCAGCCGACCCTGCTCAAGGGCACCAACCAGATGCGCGTGTTCCAGGAGGAAATCTTCGGCCCGGTGATCGGCGTCACCACCTTCAAGGATGAAGCCGAAGCCCTGGCCATCGCCAACGACACCGAGTACGGCCTCGGTGCTGGCGTATGGACCCGCGACATCAACCGCGCCTACCGCATGGGCCGGGCGATCAAGGCGGGCCGCGTCTGGACCAACTGCTACCACCTCTACCCGGCGCATGCCGCGTTCGGTGGCTACAAGAAGTCCGGCGTCGGTCGCGAAACCCACAAGATGATCCTCGACAGCTACCAGCAAACCAAGAACCTGCTGATCAGCTACGACATCAACCCGCTGGGCTTCTTCTGATAGATCGGCGCGGGCGGCATACCCGCCCGCGCCTTGAACAAGACACCTGCCGGGCTCCGCCGTGGTGCTGCGGAGCACGCAAAAGGTGCGTTCCTGTCAAACTTGGCTGACAAAACACCGTAAATATCGCATTTCCGGCGTGGGGCATGACGCTTGCTAGGGAGAGACCTGCCAACCTATCCAAGAGGATTTCCCCATGGCCCTCGAACACAGCCGTTCAACGCCACCGCACCATGCAATCGATTTCGAAACCGTTGGCAGTAGCTATTTCCAGGAACGCGAACTGAAGAAAGGCGCCGCCGGCTGGGTGCTGCTGGTCGGTCTCGGCGTCGCCTACGTGATCTCCGGCGACTATGCCGGCTGGAACTTCGGGCTCGCCCAGGGCGGTTGGGGTGGCTTGTTCATCGCCACGTTGCTGATGGCGACCATGTACCTGTGCATGTGCTTCTCGCTGGCCGAGCTGTCATCGATGGTGCCCACGGCTGGTGGCGGCTACGGCTTCGCACGCACCGCGTTCGGCCCGCTGGGCGGCTTTCTCACCGGCACGGCGATCCTCATCGAGTACGCCATCGCGCCGGCGGCCATCGCCGTGTTCATCGGCGCCTATTGCGAATCGCTGTTCGGCATCGGCGGCTGGATGATCTATCTCGCCTTCTACATCATCTTCATCGGCATCCATATCTTCGGCGTCGGCGAGGCGCTGAAGCTGATGTTCATCATCACCGCCGTCGCTGCCCTGGCGCTGGCCGTGTTCATCGTGGCGATGGTGCCGCACTTCTCGGTGGGCAAGCTGCTCGATATCGCACCGACCACCGCTGCCGGTGCCAGCAACTTCCTGCCCTACGGCTACGTCGGAATCTGGGCGGCGATTCCCTACGCGATCTGGTTCTTCCTCGCTGTGGAAGGCGTGCCGCTGGCTGCCGAGGAAACCAAGAACCCGCAGCGCGACATGCCACGCGGGCTGATCGGCGCCATGCTGATACTGGTCGCCTTTGCCGGCCTGATCTTGCTGGTCGGCCCGGGCGGCGCCGGCTCCAGCACGCTGGTGGCGTCCGGCAATCCGCTGGTGGAAGCGCTGACCACCGCCTACGGTTCGTCCACCTGGATGAGCGGCTTCGTCAATCTGGTCGGCCTGGCCGGGCTGATCGCCAGCTTCTTCTCGATCATCTATGCCTACTCGCGGCAGATCTTCGCGCTGTCGCGGGCCGGCTACCTGCCGCGCAAGCTGTCGCTAACCAACAGGAACAAGGCGCCGGTGCTGGCCCTGGTGATCCCCGGTGTGATCGGCTTCCTGCTGTCGCTGACCGGCCAGGGCGACCTGCTGATCCTCGTCGCGGTGTTCGGCGCAACCATCTCCTACGTCTTGATGATGGCCTCGCACATCGTCCTGCGCCTGCGCCGGCCGGACCTGCATCGCCCGTACAAGACCCCCGGCGGCATCGTCACCTCGGGCGTGGCGCTGGTGCTGGCCTGCATCGCGGTCATCGCGGGCTTCCTGGTTGACCCGCGGGTGGTGATCGGCGCCGCGATCATCTACGGGATCTTCATCGCCTATTTCGCGATCTACAGTCGACACCATCTGGTGGCCGGCACGCCGGAAGAGGAGTTCGCGGCGATCGAGAAAGCCGAAGCTTCACTGCACTGAAGGAAGGAGGCTGACATGGCGTACTCCCACAGCGTGGGCGGCACCACCTGGCGCTTCGACGAGCTGCGCGAGGTGATGGCCAAAGCTAGCCCTGCGCGCTCCGGCGACCTGCTCGCCGGAGTCGCGGCGGGCAGCGATGCCGAACGCGTCGCGGCGCAGATGTGCCTGGCCGCAGTGCCGCTCAAGCGCTTTCTCGAAGAAGCACTGATCCCCTACGAAAGCGATGAAGTGACTCGGCTGATCATCGACAGCCATGACGCTGCGGCTTTCGCCCCGGTCAGCCACCTGACCGTCGGCGATTTCCGCAATTGGCTGCTTGGCGAGGAGGCGGACGAGTCGTCGCTGAAAGCCCTCGCACCGGGGCTGACGCCGGAGATGGTCGCCGCGGTGTCGAAGATCATGCGTGTGCAGGACCTGATCCTCGTCGCGCAGAAGGTCCGCGTCGTCACCCGCTTTCGCAACAGCATCGGTCTGGCCGGGCGCATGTCCACCCGGCTGCAGCCGAACCATCCCACCGACGACGGCGCCGGCATCGCCGCGAGCATTCTTGACGGCCTGCTCTACGGCAACGGCGACGCGGTGATCGGCATCAACCCGGCCACCGACAGCACCGCCGGCATCTGCGAGCTGCTGAAGATGCTCGACGCGGTGATCAGCCGCTACGAGATCCCGACCCAGGCCTGCATCCTCACCCACGTCACCACCTCCATCGAGGCGATCAATCGCGGCGCGCCGCTGGACCTGGTGTTCCAGTCCATCGCCGGCACCGAGGCGGCCAATGCCAGCTTCGGCATCAGCCTGGCGACGCTACAGGAAGGCTACGAGGCCGGTCTGTCGCAGAAGCGCGGCACTCTCGGCGACAACCTGATGTATTTCGAGACCGGCCAGGGCAGCGCGCTGTCGGCCAACGCCCACCACGGCGTCGACCAGCAGACCTGCGAAGCCCGCGCCTACGCCGTCGCACGCCGCTACAAGCCGCTGCTGGTGAACACCGTGGTGGGCTTTATCGGCCCGGAATACCTCTACAACGGCAAGCAGATCATCCGCGCCGGGCTGGAAGACCACTTCTGCGGCAAGCTGCTCGGCGTGCCCATGGGCTGCGACATCTGCTACACCAACCACGCCGAAGCCGACCAGGACGACATGGACATGCTGCTGACCCTGCTCGGCACAGCGGGCATCAACTTCATCATGGGCATCCCGGGCTCGGACGATGTGATGCTCAACTACCAGAC
>DNMQ01000035.1 GCA_003488145.1 Pseudomonas sp. | reverse complement strand
GGCTGGGACATGCCCAACCTGGTGTCGTCGATCGGCAGCTTCATCATGGCGGCAGGCGTCGCCACTATCCTGCTGGACATCATCCTGCATTTCCGCTTCGGCATCCCGGCACCGAAGAATCCCTGGAAAGCCGATACCCTCGAGTGGGCCACCAGCCTGCCGCCCAGCGCCTACAACTTCGTCAGCCTGCCTGACGTGACGGACCGTCATCCGTTGTGGAAAGACCCGGACCTGCCCGACAGCATCGCCCGCGGCGAACATGCGCTGACGGTGATCGACCACGGTCGACGGGAGACCTGGGGCAGTGATCCGCTGACGGGCAAGGTCCGCGAGATCATTCATTTGCCTGGCAACAGCTGGCTGCCGTTCATTGCCTCGGTGTTCCTTGCAGTGCTCTGCCTGAGCCTGCTGAACAAAGCGTACATCCTCGCGATCATCGCCACCGTGGCAACGCTGATCGTGCTGCTGCGCTGGTCCTGGGAAAACGGCGCCCATCCTGCTGCCGCGCCGGACGCCCATACCCAACCGGGCGAGCCACCGCTGCACTCGCGTACGTTCGACGGCCCGGGCCTGTGGGGCATGGGCGTGACGCTGCTGGCCAATGGCGCGCTGTACCTTTCGCTGCTGTTCGGCTGGTTCTACCTGTGGACCGTGTCGCCGCAATGGCAGGTGCCGGACAGCGACCTGAACGGTTGGCTGATGCTCGCCAGCACCGTGTTACTGAGTGCCGGCACGCTCTGGCTGCACCAGCTGATCAAGCGTCTGCGCGCCGGTATGCATCGCGGGCTGATGGGGCAACTTGCCGTGTTGGCGATCGTCGCCTTCATTCAATCGGCGCTGCTGCTCTGGCTGATGCTGTCGGCCGGCCTGGCGCCGACCGAAACCGCCCACGATGCGGTGATCTTCGTGATGCTGGCGTACAACCTGATTCACTGCACGCTGGCAGCCGTGCTGACCGGACTGCAGGCGTGGCGGGTAGCCCTCGGTTACGTGGGCGATAAAGCGCCATACGAGCCCATCGTGGTCGAGCAGCTCTGGTACTACAACCTGGGTGTGCTGTGGGTCAGCTATGCGGCGATCGTGTTGTTCCCGGCGACCTGGGGGGGTGCCTGATGGCCTATGCACGCACGTCACCCTTTCACCCGGTGCAGATCCCGATCGGCCTGATCATCTGGAGCCTGTGGTTTGTCGCGATGTACGGCGGCCAGGCGGTGATCTGCAAGGTGAGCCCACCGGACCCCGCGGACGGGGTGTGGAATTGGCTGAACGGCAGCCTCGGCGTGCTGACCCTGCTTACCCTGGCACTGCTGTTCTGGCTGGCGCGTTACTTCTGGCGACTGTCGCGACCACCCCATGAGCTGAACGAGCGGCAGCAGTTCGTCACCAAGCTGGCTGCCGGTATTCACTTCATTGCGGCGCTCGCCACCCTGTTCGTCGGCATTCCGCTGCTGCAGATTCCGCCATGCCTGTAATCCGGCCGCCAATGCGCTGGGCAGCCGCTGCAGCCTTGACCGCCATCTTCCTGCCGGTATCGGCGCAGGCCCATGGCCTTTTCGATGCCCACCTGCTGGACCGCGCGCCATTGCTGCTCACGGCGGTGCTGGTCGCGGCCGCCTGGCTGCTCTATGTGCTGGGCGCCCGCAAGGTACCGCCGCGGCGCAGCGAGGCCCTCTGCTTTCACAGCGCCATGCTGCTGGCGGTGTTCTCGGTTTTCGGCCCCATCGACGACTGGGCGGAAAGCAGCTCCAGCTGGCACATGACCCAGCACATGCTTTTCATCATCGTGATCGCGCCGCTGTGGGCGCTGGCCCGGCCACTGCCGCAATGGCGCGGCGTCACCGGCCGCTTTGCCCAGCCGCTGTGGACCGGCATTCTGCGCGCCGGCCGCTACCCAACGCTGCTGGCGCTGCTGCATGGTGCGATCATCTGGATCTGGCACACGCCGAAGCTCTATGTGCTGGCGCTGGACAACCTCTGGTGGCACGCCTTCGAACATGCGTGCTTTCTGTTCACCGGCTGGCTGTTCTGGTGGTCGGTTCTGCGCGCCAATCCGAAGCAGGTGCCCCAGGCGTTGATGGCCGTGTTGCTGACGCTGATGCACACCGGCCTGCTCGGCGCCCTGCTGACCTTCGGCACCGTCTCGTTCTATGGCGAAGGTCGCTCGGTGGACGACCAGCAACTCGCCGGTCTGATCATGTGGGTACCCGGTGGGCTTATCTATCTGATCGGTGGCGGCTGGATCGCCTGGCGCTGGCTGACCCGCATGTGGCGGCGCCAGCAAACGGGTGCTGCCCGGGAAGAGCTGGGCTGAGGCTGCGAACGAGCCTGCAGCCGCGTCGCTCACTCGCTCTTCTTGCGAATCCAGTAGAGGTAGGTGCCAGCCGCTTCCTGCTGCTCGACCAGGTCATGGCCAAGAAAGATGCAGAACTTCGGAATATCTCGCTGGGTCGAGGGATCGGTCGCGATCACCTTGAGCAGCGCACCACCGGCCAGATCGCGCACCTTGTTGTGCAACATCATCACGGGCTCGGGGCAGTTCAGGCCGCTGGCATCGAGCACGGCATCGACGGACATTTCAGCTGATTGGGTCATCTTGGGCTCCGGAAAACTGGCGTGCATTGTTACGCATGCGCGCAGGCGGGTCATCCGCTGGCTGATCAGAGACGCCGCAGGTGGCAGGTCACCTCTTCGCGGTCGTGGTACAGCTGCTTGCAGCCGATGCTGGCCTTGACGCCGCGCGCGGCCAGGCCATCGGCGATGCGCTCCAGCAGCCGCTTGACCTCGGCATAGCGCTGCTTCATCGGCAGTTTGAGGTTGACCACCGCTTCGCGGCACAAGCCTTCGCCGATCCAGGTTTCCAGCAGCGCGGCATTGCGCGCCGGCTTTTCGACGATATCGCAGACCATCCAGTTCACCGGCTTGCGCGGGCGGAACGTGAAGCCGTCGGCACGGAAATGCTCGACTAGCCCGGAATCCATCAGCTCGGCGTTCATCGGGCCGTTATCCACGGCGCTGACCTTGATATGCCGGTTGACCAGCTGCCAGGTCCAGCCACCCGGCGCTGCGCCGAGATCGACGCCGGTCATGCCCGCCGCCAAACGCGCATCCCACTGGTCGCGCGGGATGAAATGGTGCCAGGCCTCTTCCAGCTTGAGTGTGGAGCGGCTGGGCGCCTGGCGTGGAAACTTCAGTCGCGGGATGCCCATCGGCCACAAGGCGCTGTTGTTCACCTCGGCAATACCGACGAACACCTCACGGCCACTCTTGAAGGTCAGCAACAGTCGCGGGCCGTTGCCCTGCTCGTCGAGGCGGCCGGCCTTGATCAGCGCCTTGCGTAGCGGCGCCTCGAACTTGCGGCAGAAGTTGGAAAGCTCCTTGCCGTCGTTGGTATCCAGCACTTCCAGCCACAGGCTGCTGCACACCGGATAGCTCGCCAGATACTCCAGCAGGACGCTGATACGGTCCGTTTCAGGAAGTTGCAGATACTCGCCGCGCGCCCATTGCCGCGGAAAGATCAGTTCGGCGAAACGCAGCTTGCGCATCAGCCGCTCGGCGCCGCCACTTTCGCTGCAGATGAATTCCGCGCTGGCGCTCTCCGGCCGCGCCTTGGCGTAGCCGGCCACTTCCAGAATGGCGGCGTGCTCGCTGATTTCCGCACAAACCTCGCCCTCGAAACCGGGGCGGCAATGCAGCAGCAATGTGTTCATGTTCGAATCCTGTCAGCGGTCGGGCCAGCGTCAAAGCCGCGCATCATAGCCGACCACGGGAACCCTCGCCTGCATGACCCGGTCCAGTGCAGTAGCGAAGCCCCATGGGTTTCACCGCTCGTTCATCAGCCAGCCCTTACCGTGTGGGCACAAGGAGATGAGGAATGCCTTCCCTGGATAGCCTGAATTGCCGCCGCAGCCTCGAAGTTGCCGGCAAGACCTACCACTACTACAGCCTGCCCGACGCAGCCGCCCAACTCGGCGATATCAGCCGCCTGCCCACGTCACTGAAGGTGCTGCTGGAGAACCTGCTGCGCTGGGAAGACAACCAGACAGTCCGCGCCGACGACCTGAAATCCCTGGTGAGCTGGCTGGATACGCGCAGCTCCACGATGGAGATCCAGTACCGCCCTGCCCGCGTACTGATGCAGGACTTCACCGGCGTCCCGGCGGTCGTCGATCTTGCAGCCATGCGCGACGCCGTGGCCAAAGCCGGCGGTGATCCGCAGAAGATCAACCCGCTGTCGCCGGTGGATCTGGTCATCGACCACTCGGTGATGGTCGACCGTTTCGGCAACGATCAGGCATTCGAGCAGAACGTCGCGATCGAGATGCAGCGCAACGGCGAGCGCTACGAGTTCCTGCGCTGGGGCCAGCAGGCCTTCGACAACTTCGCCGTAGTGCCGCCGGGCACCGGCATCTGTCACCAGGTGAATCTGGAATACCTCGGCCAGGTGGTCTGGACCCGCGAAGAGAACGGCGAAACCTATGCCTACCCGGATACCCTGGTCGGCACCGACTCGCACACCACCATGATCAATGGCCTCGGCGTACTGGGCTGGGGTGTCGGCGGCATCGAGGCCGAGGCGGCAATGCTCGGCCAGCCGGTGTCGATGCTGATCCCGGAAGTGATCGGCTTCCGCCTGACCGGCAAGCTCAATGAAGGTGTCACCGCCACCGACCTGGTGCTGACCGTGACGCAGATGCTGCGCAAGCACGGCGTGGTCGGCAAGTTCGTCGAGTTCTTCGGCCCCGGCCTGGATCACCTGCCGCTGGCTGACCGCGCCACCATCGGCAACATGGCCCCGGAATATGGCGCCACCTGCGGCTTTTTCCCGGCCGATCAGGTGACCATCGATTACCTGCGCCTGACAGGCCGTAATGAAGAGCGCATCGCGCTGGTCGAGGCCTACAGCAAGGCGCAGGGCATGTGGCGCGACACCAACTCGCCCGATCCGGAGTTCACCGCTACCCTCGAACTGGACCTGAGCCAGGT
>DNMQ01000034.1 GCA_003488145.1 Pseudomonas sp. | reverse complement strand
TACCAGCGCATCTTCCACCGCCAGCCGCACGGGGAGTACGTGCGCGACTACGTACGGCGCACGCTGGCCGGTGAGCTGGATGAGCTGCTGATCTATCGCAAGCGCTTGCGCCGCAGGCTCGATGACTACCAGCGCAATGTGCCACCCCATGTGCGTGCGGCGCGTTTGGCGGATGACTACAACGACCGTCAGGGGCGGCCTCGGCAGTATCAGAACGGTGGCTGGATCAGCTACCTGATGACGGTCGCCGGGCCCGAGCCGCTGGAAACACGGTCATCGGCCGTCGACTACGACCACTATGTAACGCGGCAACTGCAGCCCGTGGCGGATGCGATTCTGCCCTTCGTGGGCGATGACTTCGCGTCGCTCGTCGACGGGCAGCTCGGCTTGTTCTGAGTTTACCGGCTCGCGGCATCTATCTGGTGCCGTACCGGTCATATGTCGAGCAACATTCACTGGAGCTCCGACATGTACCTGATTCAGTTGCTGCTACCGCTTTACGACAACGATCAGCAGGCGCTGCCGAAGTCGTCTTTCCGTGCTGTGCGTGATGAGCTCATCGAGCGTTTCGGTGGCCTGACCACCTATTCGCGAGCCCCGGCGAGTGGCTATTGGCTGGAAGAGGGCGACAACGCGGTTCATGACGAGTCGGTGGTCTACGAAGTCATGGCCAATGATCTGGACAGGGGCTGGTGGGCAGATTATCGCGCCGAGCTGGAGCGCCGGTTTGGGCAGGAGAGCCTGGTGATCCGGGCACACGCTCTGACGCTGCTGTAGGCGCTGCCGCGAAGAGCGATGGCCGGCAGACCCGGCCATCATCGTTGGTTACTTGCGAACCCAGTTGCCGTTGAGCTGAATGATCTGGCCCGAGGGCGTCTTCTCGATGGCTTTCTTGCCGGCGATGGCTTCCACGTCGCTGACGCTGATGCCGTTCTGCTTGGCGACACGGTGATACTCGGCTCGGCGCGCCTGATTGATCTGGCTTGCGATGTCCTCGGCGTTCTGGCTGGACCGCACCACGCCGAGATAGCCGTCGGGCTTCTCGCCAAGCAAGCCGCTGGCCTTGGCGTCACCCAGGGCGGACATGGCTTCGTTGAGTGTCATGGCTGCCGCTGGCAGAGCGATCATGAGTGCCAACAGCAGGCTTGCCAATTTCAGATAGGTTTTCATCGTCGTCCTCAGAACAGTCCGCTGTCTTCGTTAATGATCGAGTCGAGCTGCTTGTCCACCCGGATGTAAATCTCATGTTCGATCTTCACGTTCAGGTTAATGTTGATCGGCTCGTTCGGTACGGCCAGTTCCACCCGCGGCGTACAGGCGCTGGCGAGCACGGCCAGCAGCAGAATGGTCAGCGATTGGCGCAACCGCATGGCGGTCTCTCCTGTGTCGGCTAGCGGCTGCAGAGCCTCATTGAAGGCGTTGAAGATGTTCCTGCACCCGTCGTTGAATTGTTTCGCTTACCCGGTCGCTCAGTTGCAAGCTGGTCAGCAGCGCCGGAATGTCCTCTTCCAGATTGATCGAAAAATTGATCGGGCGGCCTCCTTCCAGGGCTGGGTTGCGGCCGTTCAGGCGCAGCGCGAGGTTCAGTTTGCCGCTCTCATCATAGCGGACGTCACTGCTCAGCCGATCATAATGAAAATCGTGCAGGGCTTCGGTGACGATCTTCATGGCCGGGTTCGACTGACCAAGGGCTTCTATCTTCGGCGAACGAAAGCGCAGTACACCGCCGGGTGCGCGCGCGGCCAGCTCGCCCTGGTCGACGCTGAACCCGAGTGCGCTGCGGCGAATGTCGAAGCTGCCATCAATCAGGCCGCTGCCATCGAGCCCTTCGGTAGGGTAGGCGGCGAGCATGTCGCTCAGTTGCAGTCCTTGCAGCTTGGCGCTTAATTGTTGCTGCGGTGCAGCCAGGTCGAGCGTGGCGGGGGCGAGCCAGAACCTCCCGCCGAAGATTTGGGTTTCCGCGGTTGCCCAGCGCAGCTGGCCTTGCACTGGATGATCGAGATCGGTGCGGTAGTTTCCGCGCAGCAGCAGCGGGCCAAACGTGAATCCGGGATTGAGCTGAGCGAGGCGCAGCTCGGTTATATCCAGCTCCAGGCGGTTGCGCTCGAGGCTTGCAGCGATTCTTGCGTCGAGCCCGGATATCTCGGCGCGGTCGATGATGCCGGCCAATCCCCGGGCCTCCAGCGTGAGCCTGGCGGATGGCGGTGTGCTGCCAGTTGGCACAGAAAGCGTGCCATCAGCCAGCAGGCGACCGCTGTTCAGTTCGAGCATCTCCGGCCAGGCTGTGAAGCTGCGGGCAAGCGGGTTGCCGGCGCGGAGAAAGATCTCCTGCAGCTTGCCGCTTGCCTGTAGTGGGCCGTTCCAGCGCTTGTTCAGGTTTGCTGCCAGTGTCAGCCCGACATCGTTGCTCAATGGGCCGGTCGCTGCCAGTTTTGTGGCATCAGCTTCCAGCTGCCCGCTCCAGTGCCAGCCCTGGGAGATCAGTCGCGGGTGATCCAGTCGGCTGACGCGCAGGTCCAGCGGCCCCTGTACGCGCCAGCTAGGCGGCTCTGAGTTGCGGCGGTCGAGATGCAGGCTGAGCGGTTGGGAGAGCAGGGCCTGCAGTTGGCGGGCAGTGAGTTCTCCGCTGGTCAGGTCGGTGAGGGTGACCTGTGAGCTTTTATGCAGCTGTACATCGATCTGCTCGAGGTTCGCACGACCGGAGAAGTCCAGCGTGGCCTCCAGACCTCCTAGCGAAAGCGCATCCAGCTTCAGCTTGCTACTGCGCAGTTGCAGTTGCGCCTGCTCGATCTGCAGTACATATGGCGGTGCGGTACTCAGTCGCACCCGTGCCTGCAGGTTCGCCGGTGTGGCGCCTTGGGCGTCCAGCTTGACCTGTAGCGGCAGTTCGTCTTGATCGGTTTCGGCATCCAAGGGCTCGATCTGGATGTCCAGCCGCTCAGGTCGCAGATTCTCGGGAAGGTCGGCGACGAGCGCCGGTTCGGGGCGTAGCTGGACATGGGCTTTCAGCTCGGTAGGCAGCCACAGGCCATCCTGTCCATTAGCCGTGAGGTCGATATCGCCTTGCAGCTCGCCAACCCCGATGATTGGCCATGGCGCCGGCAGGTGGCCGGAGAGACGCAGATCCCCGCCGGCACGGCGCCATTCGAGCGTGCCGTCTGTCGAGCGAGGCACGCTAAGCGCCCAACCTGCGCCAAGCCGAATGTCAGCTGGCATGTCTGGCAGCGGCGTGGGTTCGTAGCCGGTCCATTCGCTTAGCCAGCTCAACAGCCAGGGCGCTTCCGGCAAGCTGCCCATGGCAAGGGTGCCATCGGATCGCAGGGTGTTGCCGAGGAGGTTGAGCTGGTTACGGCCTTCCAGGCGCGACTGCTCGTCGATCAGCAGTCTGGCTTCGATCAGGCTGCGCATGGGGTCTGGTCCCTGTGCACTGACGATCAGCGAAACACGGTGTTCGTTGCGGCGCAGGTCCAGCCGGGCATCGACAGGCAGCAGTGTTTCGCCGCCGTGTTCCAGCCACAGGCTACCCCGTTCGTCGCACCGACCCTTCGCGCAGGGAAGGTCCATCCTCAAATCAGCTATGGTCAATCGCTGCGGCAGCCACGCCCCCCAGCGTGCATATTGCTCGGCGTCGCGCGGAGGCGAGCTCTCGTTCCCGGCATGCGGTAGCGAGAGTAGGGTGGTGCTGAGACGATCTATTTGAAGCGATTGTGGTGGAAATGGCTGAAAAAGGCTGGGAACTTGCAGCGCGATATTTTCAGCCCGGACGGTCAGGTTGAGGCCGTTCTCGGTCAGCTGTGCATAGTCAAGCTGGCGGATCGATATGCTTCTGAAAGAGACACGCAGCCCCTGCCAGTCGAGTTCGACGATGCCTTGTTCGCGCTTGAACGCTGTCCATTGATACCAGGCGAAACCGCCGGCAAGCAGCAGCAATAGCAGCAGGCCAGCCAGCAGCCAGCGCAGTATTCTCGACGGTTTCGTCATTTCCAGTTCCAGAATGCGAGGCGTACAGCATAGCCGCAGAACAAGCGTAGCTACCGTGCTCCGGCAAGGTGCGCAGGGCGACAACAGCTTTGTCTGAAAGTTCGCTCTTGTGCCGCTGCAACCCTTGTGGCGAGCCGCTTCGCGCCTGATGCGCTGAACCTTGTGCACATTTGCGCAGCACGCCTGTCAAGGGCTTATGACAAACTGTCGCAAATCGCCCGAGCTCATAGATCGTTAATAACCAATTGAAAAATAAGCACTTTTTTCATTGGCGAAAAAAACGTCAGTTTAAGCGCAGCCCCCATGAGACGTGGCATTCATAGATTTGTCTTCTGTTTGTCCACTGACTTATCCACAGCTTCTGTGGATTAATTTTTGGTGTGATCCGGATCTAATTTTTTCGCTTTTGACAAGACTTTAACTCTCGGAAAAAAGGAGTAGAGTGCGCGACCTTATTCATCCAGCCCCCAGATGTGCATGAGAACGCGTACAGCCTCCTCCGCTTCCTTCGCCACTACCGCCCCTACGGCACGGTTGCCGCTGCGCATGGCGCTGTGGTTGCTCGATAGCCAGCACTTGGGCAGAAATCAGGGTGTCAAGCGGATTGCGGGGCGCCTGCTCAAGCAGCCGGCGCGTGAGGGCGTGGTGGAAGCGCAGAGTCGTCTGGGGCGTCTGCTGTGCTGCGAGTGCGATGGTCAGCGCGACCGCCGTATCGGTTTCGAGCTGCTGCGTCAGGCGGCCCGTGCAGGCGACTGCCAGGCACAGCTGGAGCTGGGACGCCTTTATTGCCAGCCCGACCACAGCGAACCTGCCAAGGCGCGCCTGTGGCTCGAGCAAGCCGCCGCACAGGGTTCCCAGGAGGCTGCGAGCTTCCTTCAGCGGATCAAGGGCTGACGGCACCCGCCTGACCACCCACCTGCGGCTCGCTATACTGCCCGGCACTTTTGCCGGAGCCCTTCATGTCCTTTGATCCTCTTCATCTATTGGTCGGTCTGGCGCTCGGCCTGGCTGCCCTGGCTGGGCTGAGCCTTTATCTGCAGCGCCGCCTGTCCGCCAGCGAGTCCGAACAGGCGTTGCTCGATGAGCGGCTCCGACAGGCCACCTTGGCGCAGGAGGGGCTGACGGCGCAGCTGGAGAGCTGTCGGATCGAACTGGCCGAGTTGAGTGGCATCAAATCAGCGCAGCAGGCCGAGCTGGCTGCGCTGCGCCGCGAGGCCGAACTGTTGCGCGCGCAGCGTGACGGCCATGATGAAACCATTGCCGACCTGCAAGCCGAGCGCGACGCCCAGCAAGGTGAACTGCGCCGGTTGAGCGCGACCCATGCCGCACTCGAAGCCGAACTGCGCGAACAGCACAACGCCCATCAGCAAAGGCTGGCAGACCTGCAGGCAGCGCGTGACGATCTGCGGGCACAGTTCGCCGAGCTGGCCGGCAAGATCTTCGACGAGCGTGAGCAGCGTTTCAGCGAGTCCAGCCATGAGCGCCTGGGGCAGCTGCTCGAACCGCTGAAGGAACGCATCCAGTCGTTCGAGAAGCGAGTCGAGGAGAGCTACCAGAACGAAGCGCGCGAGCGCTTCTCCCTGGCTCGCGAGCTGGAGCGCCTGCAGCAGCTGAACCAACGCCTCGGTGATGAAGCGACCAACCTGACCCGTGCGCTGCAAGGGCAGAAGACGCAGGGCAACTGGGGCGAGCTGGTTCTGGAAAAGGTGCTGGAGCACGCCGGGTTGGAGAAGGGCCGCGAGTACCATACGCAGGTCAGCCTGAAGAGCCCGGACGGGGAGCGTTTTCAGCCGGATGTGCTGATCCAGCTGCCCGGGGACAAGCAGGTCGTGGTTGATGCCAAAGTCAGTCTGACCGCCTATCAGGCGCTGGCCTGCGCCGAGGATGAAGGCAGCCGGGCGCTGGCGCTCAAGCAGCATGTGCAATCGCTGCGCAGCCACCTCAAGGGGCTCTCGCTGAAGGACTACCAGCGCCTCGATGGCTTGCAGAGCCTCGACTTCGTGCTGCTGTTCGTGCCGATCGAGGCGGCTTTCGCGGCCGCGCTGCAGGCAGATCCCGATCTGTTCCAGGAAGCCTATGGGCGGCACATCGTGATCGTCAGTCCGACGACCTTGCTCGCCACCCTGCGGGTCATCGACAGCCTCTGGCGGCAGGAACGGCAAAGCCAGAACGCCCGTGAGATCGCCGAGAAGGCCGGCGGGCTTTACGACAAGTTCGTCGCCTTCATCCAGGATCTCGATGAGATCGGCAGCCGTTTGCAGCAGGTGGACCGTGCTTACCTAGCGGCGCGCAACAAGCTTAGCGATGGTCGCGGCAACCTTGTTGGCCGAGCCGAGCAATTGAAGTCGCTCGGTGCACGGGCCAGCAAGCGCTTGCCGGGTGACTGGCTGGAGCGTGCCGGTGCCGAGGAACTCAGCGAGGCGGGCGACTAGATCGCGGCGCTAACGCAACAGCAGCACGGCGAGCGCCGCCAGCAGCCCGGCGAACATGATCGGCAGGGTGCGAATGGCCAGTTCACGGCCACCGATGAAGGCGATCAGCATGGCCTTGACCAGGCTGTTGCTCAGCGCGGCGAATACGATGCCGCGCGACGCGACCTCATGGCTGAGCCCGTCGCGGGCATTGTTGGCCAGCGAGAGGGTGATCGCATCCACATCGGTCAGACCTGCGACCAGCGACACCATGTAGATGCCGGCATCGCCCAGCCAGCGCCGTGCACCCTCGACCAGTAGCAGGATCAATACCAGCAAGGCGGCGAAGCGTAGCGCCGGTCCCAGCTCGAACGGGTTCTTCAGCAGGGGCTCGGCAGTGTCTGTGGGCGTTTTGGCTGCCAGCAGGTAATAGAAGATTGCACCTGCTGTATAGATGGCGCCGGCGCACGCCAGAGGCAGGATCAGGCCGGGAAGCAGCGCCGGATTGACCAGCCCCACCTCCAGTAGAACGCGAGGAAACATGAGCGCCGACGTCGCCAGCAGGCCGGCTGCGAGCGCGGCACGCAGCTTCGGCGCGTTCAGCCGCGCCAGCGTGATAGTCATCGCAGTGGAGGAGACGATGCCGCCAAGCAGTGCCGTGACGAAGAGGCCGTGACGGGGGCCGAGAATACGGATCGCCACGTATGCGGCGAAACCGATTCCGGCGATCAGTACCACCATCATCCAGGTCGTGTAGGGATTGAGTGCCTGCCAGGGGCCATAGCCTTGGTTCGGCAGCGTGGGCAGCAGCACCACGGAGATGAACAGCATCTTCAGCGCGCCGCCCAGTTCCGCCTCGCTGAGCCGCTTCAGCGCCTGATGCAACGGGGCTTTCAGGCTCAGCAGCAGCGCCACGACGATGGCGCATGCGGCGGCGAGCTGCCGGCTCTCCGCGACCGCCAGGCTGCCGAGAACAAAGGTCAGCAGCATGGCGACCTCGGTGGTCATGCCATGGTCGCCGCTGCGTCGCGCATCGATCAGATAGCCGGCAATGACCAGCAGCGCGAGCATGGCGAACATGGCCACCCAGGCGGAGCCGCCGAGATGGCTGACGCTAACCGCCGCGAGCCCGCCGAACAGGCCCGACAGGCCGAAGGTACGGACCCCGGCGACCAGCTCCTGGCCGGGGCCGTCTCTGCCGCTCCAGCTACGTTCGGTGCCGATCAGTAGCCCGACGGCAAGCGCCGTGGCGAGGTTGAGAAAAAGCTCGAGCGTCATCGGCCACCTTGCCGCCAAGTGTGCAAATTGCCAGCAGTGTAACCGGCCTCGGCCGCGATTGTTTCACCCGCTGGCCGAGGTCGCCTGTCTACTGAAGCGTCAGGTGCCGGCTCATCAGGGCGCGCAACGCCGCAGGCTTGACCGGCTTGGCGAG
>DNMQ01000216.1 GCA_003488145.1 Pseudomonas sp. | reverse complement strand
AGGACCTGGCCAAGGTCGGCCAGGCCGCGGAACACCGGGCGGATGTGTTCGTCGAGGCCATTGATGTCCACCGCGCTGCTGTAGTCCTGGCGCTTGAACTGCTCGATCTGCTTGACCACCACCTGGCTCAGGCCGGTCAGCTTCTTGATCTGCCGGCGCAGGAAGAATGCCTTGAACTCGCCGTGGTAGGCGATGAAGTTGTCGGTGTATTCGTCGTGGAAGTCGTCCTTGCCGTTGGTGCGGAAGAAGAACACCGCGGTCAGCGTCTGGTTGAGATTGAGACCGAGGATCTCGCCGAAGGTCGAGTAGCCGGCCACCGGTACGTCGTCGAACACCGGGTCCATGCCACCGAGTGCCTGCTCGTTGTTCAGCCGGCGCAAGATGCAGTCGTTGAGGATGCCTACCAGCGGCTTGCCGGGCTTGTTGCGCATGAACTGCTGATAGTCGCGGCGGGTGGTTTCGGCCAGCGGCGTGCGCTTGACCATGATCAGCTCCTCACCTGGGGCCACGTCGCAGAACAGGTGGACCCGTTCGTTGGCGAAGTCGATCTGCGAAATCGAACGGACGAACACCTCCTCGCCGACGCGGATGGCGAAGGAATAGTCGGCGAGCCGCTGCTCCAGCTCCTGCGGCGCGCACCGCAGCGCCTCGCACAGCGCCTGGACCATGCTGCGGATGTTGCCGCGGGCATCGACCACCTGGCTGATGTAGCGATCCTCCAGGGAGGCGCTGAGCACGCTCAGGCTGAGCGGCGTGGGCTCGAAGTTCTGGCTCTTGAACACCCCGAAGCGGACGTTACGGGCGCACTTGAGAAAGACGATCAGTGCGTGGTTCTGGTAGCTGCGCTGGCCGTCGTGCAACTGCGTGCGCTGGAAATCCAGCTTGCCGCCCGCCGAGCCGCCGACAAACAGACAGGGGAAGCGTCCGGACTCGTACAGCGCTTCCATGAAGAACGACTCCGAGGCGGACAGGCCGTCGAAGAAGATGTTGGCCAGGGTGTCGCGGTAGTCGATCTTCATCGATACCTGCACGCGCTTGATCGATGCCGTGAGCCGGGCGATGCGCTCGCTCATGGGCAACCGCTGGCCCTGGCCGCGGATATCCTCGCACTCCAACGGTACCCGGACGATCTCCGCGGCCGCGATGACGCTGGCGTCGAACAGCTGCAATACCACCCGATCCCATTGCGCGCCGGCGGCGCAGTAGAGCCGCTGGCCCTCGCTGGACAGCTCGCCGGCAGTGGTGCACAGGCTGATCGTCGCCCGTGGAAAGCGCTGCGATACCTGCCGCGCGACAGCGTCCAGGTCGACGTGCGGCGAGACGAAACCGGCGATGTATGTCGGCTCGAAGCGCAGGGCCGTTAACTGCTGGCTCAGTTGCGACGCCGTGCAGAGCAGGCTCGCCGTACCGCTGGATTGCGTATGGCCAGGCTTGAAACGGGAGAACGAAATCATGGGCAGTACTCACGCTTGAGGGACGGAGCGGGAAACTCGGCCGCTCCCGCACTAGCCATCGCAGGCTGTTCATCGTTATCGGCAGCCGGAACGGCGCTCTGTAGGCCGTGCGGTGGCGTCGCTGACAGCCAGGTTATCGGCCGCCGAGCCGGGGATCGCCATACCACCATGGTCTTCATCCGGAAGTACTGAATGGGCAACCTGGCCACGCTTTTGTCAGTGACGGCGTTTGATATGGCTCAACTGCCGGTTGCTGTGGTTATGCAATTGTCGACCAGCGACCTCTTGCCGCAGACGTTGCGGCCGATAGCCAAGGACAAGCCTCCCAAGGAGCGATGCCATGACTCGCCTGTTCAGTGATCTCGGATTCCGTTGGAAAATCACTCTGCCTATCTCTGCGCTTGCCATTCTGCTGGTGCTGATGGGCGCCGTCGGTATGCGTGGCATTGAGCGAGTCGCAGATTCCAGCGAGTTGCTGGCTACTCGGCATCTACCAGCGATCGGCTTGCTGCTCAATGCCGACCGCGATCTCTATCAGGCTTTCGTCGCCGAGCGCAGTTTGCTGGACAGCGATGCCGGCGCACACGCCCAGGCGCTCAAAGCCAGCCACGCGGAAAACCTCATGCAGGCCTACGATCGGGTGCAGAAGTATGCTGCCATGCAGCCCGGCCGCGACGCGCTGGCCCTGGTCGAGCAGTTCAACCGCGGTTTCGAGCAATGGTCGACGGTGTCCAAGCGTGTAATAGAGCAGGTCGAACAGAATCCTCAGGCTGCCAGTGCATTGAGCTTTGGCGACAGCGAGTCGCGCTTCGACGCCATGCGCGACGCCATCGACAAGCTCGGCGAACTGGAAGAGGCTGCAGCCGATGCCGAGGGCCAGGCCGCGTTGGCCGAGGGCGCGGCCACCGCGACCCAGCAAGGGGTGGTGTTGCTGATCGGCCTGCTAGGCTGCGTTGTGCTGGTTCTTGGCCTCCCGTTGGTGGTGCTGCGGCCGATGCGGCGGCTGCTTGACCGCCTGCAGCAGATCGCCGAAGGCGATGGCGACCTGCGGGCTCGCCTTGAGGTGCGCTCTGCCGATGAACTGGGCCAGCTCGGCACAGCCTTTAACCGCTTTCTCGACAAGCTGCAGCCGTTGATCGCGGAGGTTGGACGCGTCACTGCCGAGGTCGAAACCGCTGCTCGTGGCATGGCCAGCATGGCTGAGACCAATGACCGCCTGATCAGCAGCGAACACGC
>DNMQ01000031.1 GCA_003488145.1 Pseudomonas sp. | reverse complement strand
CTGGACAGCCTCGACATGCAGCTCTCCGACTTGCAGGGCTCGCTGCAGGGCCAGCTCAACCTCGCGGTGGAGTCCAGCGCCAAGTACGTCACGCCGCATCTGTTCGCCGCCTTCAAGCGCCTGCATCCGGAAGTCAGCCTGCAGCTGGTGGTGGTCAATCATGCCCAGGCGGTGAAACGCCTGTCGGTCAGCCGTGACGACCTGCTGATCATGTCCCAAGTACCCACCGACATGGACCTGGAGTTCATGCCCTTCCTCAACAATCCGATCATCGCCGTGGCGCCCGCCGAGCACCCGCTGTGCCACGCGGCGACGCTGTCGCTGCAGGACCTGACGAGCTATCCGCTGCTGGTACGCGAACCGGGCTCCGGCACGCGCAAGGCCGCCGAGGACTACCTGCGGCAGAAACGCGCGCATTTCACCCAGACCATTCAGGTCGCCTCGCTGGATGCGCTGCGCGAATGCGTGGTGGCCGGCCTCGGGCTGGCACTGCTGCCACGTCACGCGGTGCATCTGGAGCTGGCCGCCGGCCTGCTGCGGGAATTGCCGGTAGCGGAATTGCCGCTGTATCGCAGCTGGTGTGTGGTGCATCCGCGCGGCAAGCGCCTGAGCCCGGTGGCCCAGGCGTTCTTCGCCTTCCTCCGTGAAGAACGCGCGCAGATCAGTGCGCTGGCGGAGCGCTTCGCCGGCCCGCCGACGACTCGATCAGCGAGTTGAACACCAGCGTATCGGCATAGTCGTCCAGTTCGGCGTGCAGCTGGCGCTGCTCGGTGTAGCTTTCGATGGCGCGGCGGAAACGCATGCGGCGCTCATCCTGCTGCTTGCGGCGAGCCTTGCTGTCGAGTGGCGCGGTGACGTCGTTGTGCCGGAGCATGGGCGGTCTCCCAGATCAGGTAACGGGAGACCAGCATCGGCGCTGCGGATGACAGCCTGAAGTCAGCGCGATGACGCGCCCATGAACCCTCCGCGGCTCACTCCTCGTGCGTCTTCACCGTCTTCGGCGACAGACGCAGGCTGCGCAGGCTGCGCTTGACGCTCTTGAGGTGGTTGACCAGGCTCGGCCCGCGAGCCATGGCCACCCCCATCGCCAGCACGTCGATCACCACCAGGTGGGCGATGCGCGAGGTCAACGGGGTATAGATCTCGGTGTCTTCCTGCACGTCGATGGCCAGGTTGATGGTGGCCAGCTCGGCCAGCGGCGTCTGGCTCGGGCACAGGGTGATCAGGGTAGCGCCCGACTCACGCACCACGTTGGCGGTGATCAGCAGATCCTTCGAGCGACCGGACTGCGAGATGCAGATCGCCACGTCGGTGGGCTTGAGCGTCACCGCCGACATGGCCTGCATGTGCGGATCGGAATAGGCGGCAGCTGACAGCAGCAGGCGGAAGAACTTGTGCTGGGCGTCGGTGGCCACCGCGCCGGATGCGCCGAAACCGTAGAACTCCACGCGCTCGGCCTTGGCCATGGCAGCGATGGCGCGCTGCAGCGCCTCGGGGTCGAGCCGCTCGCGCACTTCCATCAGCGTGTGCAGCGTAGTGTCGAAGATCTTCAAGGCGAAGTCGGCCACCGAATCGTTCTCGCTGATGGCGAACTGACCGAAGCTGGCGCCAGCCGCCAGGCTCTGCGCCAGTTTGAGCTTGAGATCCTGAAAACCCAGGCAACCGATGGCGCGGCAGAAGCGCACGATGGTGGGTTCGCTGACACCGACCACGTGAGCCAGGTCGGCCATGGAGCTGTGCATCACCGACGCCGGATCGAGCAGGACATGGTCGGCCACTTTCAGCTCCGACTTCCGTAGCAGGCTTCTGGATTGGGCGATGTGCTGCAGCAGATTCACGTTCCGGACTCGCTATGCTCTCGTCTGATGGCTTTGCTCGGGCGCGATCGACGCCGCTCAGCCGTCAGCGGGTTGTAGTGGGGCGGTAGTTATACTACAAGCCTCGCCACGACGCCCATTTTTTGGCCCTGGGAGAGAATCGATGTCGATATCCTGTGACATGCTCGTGTTCGGCGGGACCGGTGACCTGACGCTGCACAAACTGCTTCCGGCGCTCTACCACCTGCACCGTGACGGGCGCCTGCACGCCGACGTACGGATACTCGCCCTGGCGCGCAAGAAGCTCGATCGCGACGGCTACCTGGCCCTGGCCGAGCGGCATTGCCGCGCGCAGGTCGCCCGCAGCGACTTCAGCCCTGACACCTGGCAGGCCTTTGCCCAGCGCCTGGACTACTTCGCCATGGATGCCTCACAGCGCGGCGACTACGTGCGCCTTGCCCATCACCTCGGCCAGGCCGACGGCCGTGTGCGGGTGTATTACCTGGCGACCGCGCCGGACCTGTTTGAACCCATCGCCGCCAACCTGGAAAGCGCCGGGCTGGCCGGTGACGATGCGCGCATCGTGCTGGAAAAGCCGATCGGCCATTCGCTGGACTCGGCGCTGGAAATCAACGAATCGATCGGCGCCGTGTTCCCCGAGTCGCGGATCTACCGGATCGATCACTACCTGGGCAAGGAAACGGTGCAGAACCTCATGGCGCTGCGCTTCGCCAACGCGCTGTTCGAGCCGATCTGGCGCTCCGGGCATATCGACCATGTGCAGATCACCGTCGCCGAAACCCTCGGCGTGGAGAACCGCGGCGGCTACTACGACAACGCTGGCGCGATGCGCGACATGCTGCAGAACCACCTCCTGCAGCTGCTCTGCCTGGTGGCAATGGAGGCGCCGGTGCGTTTCGATGCCAAGCACATCCGCGGCGAGAAGGTGAAGGTGCTCGAGGCGCTCAAGCCGATCACGGGCAACGACGTGCTGGACAAGACCGTGCGCGGCCAATACGGCGCCGGCCGCATCGGTGGCCACGACGTGCAGGCCTACTACTTCGAGCCGAACATCGACAACGACAGCGACACCGAAACCTTCGTCGCGGTGAAGGCCGAGATCGACAACTGGCGCTGGGCTGGCGTGCCCTTCTACCTGCGCACCGGCAAGCGCATGGCGCGCAAGCGCTCGGAGATCATCATCACCTTCAAACAGGTGCCGCACCTGCTGTTCAGCAAGGGTGAAGTGAACCGCCTGGTGATCAGCCTGCAGCCGGAAGAAAGCATCAGCCTGCAGCTGATGGCCAAGGCACCCGGCAAGGGCATGCAGCTGGAACCGGTGGAGCTGGATCTGAACCTGGCGCACGCCTTTAGCAGCACCCGTCGCTGGGAAGCCTACGAGCGGCTGCTGCTGGATGTGATCGAAGGCGACTCCACGCTGTTCATGCGCCGTGACGAGGTCGAGGCGGCCTGGAACTGGGTCGATCCGATCCTGCGCGGCTGGCACAGCTACTACCGCAAGCCGCGCCCCTATCCGGCCGGCGAGGACGGCCCGGAACAGGCCCATCAATTCATCGAACGCCAGGGTCATCGCTGGTGGCAATGAAGTTGTCTGGCACAACTTCCGACAACTTCGCCACAGCCCCCGTATAACGCGAGATAGAGCGGATCGGTAGACTTTCTGAAATCATCGATCGCGGCCACCGCAACTACGCCGAGCAACTAGCTCGGCCGTGGCCAGATCGCGCCGACATACAGACGTCACATCAGCGAAATATCATCGGTAGTTCACGCCGCCATTTAGTGCTATTTCCGCGTCGATTCTCAGCCTGATTCTTCCCTGCACACTTATCCGCAGCACACCATGCCCAACAGCGCGTGCATGACGAACGATTCGGGTATCGCTCAGCCACAGCAAATCCAGCATTCATGCAGCTTTCAGCTACGTCATGGCCACTCAAGGCGAACTTCTGCGCATCACCTCCATCGAACTTCTCGCGGCACTCCAGAAACTTCCCCGTAACTATCAGCCTTCACCGCCAGCCTGGCGAAGTGAAACAGGCTGAAACATCCACGGCGCAATCGCCGTAATTACGCGGGATCGAGCGATATATGCAGCGCTCTTAACTTCGCATATTCAGAAGTTCGGGTTGAGAAACTTCTCCGGATATGCCTACCCTAAAAAGGAATTCAATCAACAACCCCAAAGGCATTGTTTTGAGTTTCCCCACCGTAATGCTCCGTCGCCCAACCGACGGCGACGGTTACAACCTGCATCAGCTGGTGGCGCGCTGCCAGCCCCTCGATACCAATTCGGTCTACTGCAACCTGCTGCAGTGCTCCGATTTCGCCGACACCGCCATCGCCGCAGAGAACGCCCAAGGCGAACTGGTTGGTTTCATCTCGGGTTACCGCCCCCCT
>DNMQ01000260.1 GCA_003488145.1 Pseudomonas sp. | reverse complement strand
CGCAGGCCGTTGCCGCCGTGACGGCTGATGACGTTCCAGGCCAGGTAAAGACTCCAGAGTACGGCGCCGATCAGCAGCGCGGCGCGAGCCGGTTGCGCCCAGGCCAGCAGGAAGCCCTCGTAGCGCAGCAGCTTGACCGTGGTGGCGGACAAGCCGAGAAACAGCCCGGCGCCACCCAGCGGCACCAGCGCCAATGTGAGGTGCTGGAACACATTGTCGCCACGGCGCATCACCCGCACGGCCGCACGCAGCAGCAGCCACAGCGCGCCGCCGACGAGCAACGAGGCACCGAAGATGTAGGTGAGGATCACGGCGCCATCGAGCCAGGTGAAGGCNNGTTGGCTTCCAGCGGCCAGATGATGTCGCTATCCACCAGCCATTCCGCGGCGGCCTGCTTGAGGGTGATGAACCAGGGACTGACCGTCCACTGGAAGGCGCCCATGGCCAGGCCGATCATGCCGAACAGCAACAGCGTGCTGTCCCAGTGATCGCTTTGCCGCTGGCCGCCGACGATGAGGATTTCCGAATTCGGCGAACGGGCGCTCAGCTGCACCGCCCCGCGCTGGCTGCTGCAGCGGCCGCAGGCGTGGCAATCGGCGTTGCCCTGCATGCGGCGGATGTCGATAAGCGGGGCGCAGTTGGGTGTCGGCAGGTGCGGTTCGCGATTTTCCAGCCAGCGCTGTTCGTCGACCTTGTAGTGTACCGGCGCCAAGCGGGCGAGCAGGGCGAACACACCGCTGACCGGGCACAGATGGCGGCACCAGACCCGCTTGCCGCGGCCGTAGAGAAAGCCCACCAGCATCGCCGCGACGGTGGAGCCGCCGAGGATCAGCAGTGCCGCCTGGGCATAGTCATAGACGCTGATCAGCTGGCCGTAGACGGTGGTGAGGATAAAGGCGATGGTCGGCCAGCCGCTCCAGCGCACCCAGCGCGGCGTGCGTTTGTTCAGCCCGCGCCAGCTGATCCATTCGCTGAGCGAGCCTTCGGGGCAGAGCACGCCGCACCACAGGCGGCCGAAGAAGATCATCGACAGCAGCACGAACGGCCACCACAGGCCCCAGAAGATGAACTGCGCCAGTACCGTCAGGTTGTCGAGCATGCCGGCTTGGGCCGGCGGCAGATCAAGAAAGGCGGGGATCACCAGCAGCGTCAGGTAGAAGCCCACCACCAGCCACTGCAGCGCGCGAATGGCTTTCGCATGCTGGCGCAGCAGGTCACCGAGTCGCGCCAGCCACGGCGCCTGGGTGATCATGCTGGCCTCGCAGCGAGCTGCACCTGTGCCCGCGGTTTGAGCCATGCCCACGCGGCGAGCCAGTAAAGGCCCAGAACTACCGCGGCGGCCAGCGAAGGCATGGCGCGATAGCCGGTGAGGCCGGCCAGGGTGCCGCCGAGCGCGCCGCCATCATCCAGCAGGGCCGAGGTATCCCAGAGCGGATCGCCGAACACCGTGTACAGCACTTCCGGCACGTCCATACCCATCAGCTGGCCGCTGAAGCGATCCAGCGCGGCCATCAGCAATGCGCCGCCGAGCAGCAGCAACATCACTTCGCTGACCTGGAAGAAACGCCGCCAGCTGAAGTAGCGGCTGCCGGCCTGCAGGGCTGCATAACTGAGCACTGCGAGGACGAAACCGAGTACACCGCCGATGACGAAGCGGGTGAGGTCCATACCCGCCTGCTGGTTACCGATGCCGTAGAGGAACACCACTGTCTCGCTGCCTTCACGACCGACGGCGAGCATGGCCAGCAGCAACAGCCCGATGCCGCTGCCCTGGCCGAGCTTTTCCGCGGCGCTGTTCTGCAGGCTGGTCTTCAGCGTGCGGCCATGCTGATGCATCCAGCCGACCATGTGCAGGATCAGCAGGCTGGNNGCCGCTGCCCTGGCCGAGCTTTTCCGCGGCGCTGTTCTGCAGGCTGGTCTTCAGCGTGCGGCCATGCTGATGCATCCAGCCGACCATGTGCAGGATCAGCAGGCTGGCTACCAGCAGCATCGCGCACTGGAACCATTCGCCACCGCTGCCCGCCAGCCAGTCGCCGGCCTGCAGTACGCCCCAGCCCAGCGCAGCGGCCAGACCGAGGCCGGCAGCGACACCGGCCCAGAGCATGCGCAGCGCATTGCCCGCGCCTGGTTGCTGGCGCAGCCAGGCATGCAGGATGCCGATGACCAGCAGGGCCTCGACGCTTTCGCGCCAGACGATGAACATGGATTGGCCCATGGGACTCTCCTCAGAAAAGCAACTACTTGGCGACGATCTCGCCTTCGGGAAGATCCATATGGAATTCGTCGAAGAATGGATAGCGGCCCGGCTTCAGTGGGTGGAGCACGACGAAGGAGGTCACCCCGGGTGACAGCACCTTCTCGACGCGTAGCGGGGTGCTCTCGAACTCGGTCGGCCCGCTGCCGGCGTTGTGCACGATGATCTTGAAGCGCTGGCGGGCAGGGACTTCGATGGTCGCTGGCTCGAAGTGGCCGTCACGTATGGTCAGCTCGTACGTCGGCAGCGCGGCCTGCGCCGGGCTCGCGAGCCCGGCCAGTATCGGCAGCACGCCGAGCAGCGATTGCCCGGCGCGACGCATCAGTAGCCCCCTTTCTTGCCGATGCCGGCGTAGGTGAACTCGTACGTGAGCTCGCAGCCTTCGAACCAGGGGGCGACGCCGGTTTCCTTGTCGGTGTGGCGACCGAACATGTTGTGCCCCGAGCCTGGCGGCAGGATCTTGTAGGTCAACTGGTACTTGCCTGGGCCGAGCAGCTTGACGTTGTCACCGTAGTGCGGGCCGTCGTTTGCCACCATCGGATGGAAATCGCCTTCGACGACTTCGTCGGAACCCTTCTTGCGCAGCGTGTAGTGGATGCTCAGATATGGCACGAAGCTGCCTTCCTGCCAGCCGTTGCGGTTGTCTTCGGTGGCGCTGATATCGGCCTCGAGATGCACGTCGGACTCGGCCGCGGCACGCATCATGCCCGGTGGGTCCATTTCGACCGGCTGCAGATACACCGCGCCGACCTCCATGCCGCCGCACTGCTGCGGTTCGCCGATGGGATATTCCTTCGCCTGGGCGAGCGGGGTGAGCAGCAGGGTGGTGATGGCCAGTGTGGCGGGGATGCGCATTGGGAATTCTCCGGAAACAGAAAGGACGGAGCGAAGATTGCACTTGCGCTTCCGAATGATAATGATTCGCGTCAATTTCCCAAGAAATATTTTGTTACCGGTGTCTGAATGCAAGGCTGTATGCCGCTGCAGACGGCTGTTTGCGGGCGCTGCAGGCTAACTGCGACAGGTCGTCACAGTGGCAGTTGGTGTGGGTGTGCGGAGTGCAGCGATCCGAACCGGCGCCGAACGAATCCTCTAAGATGGTGCACCTTTCGTATCCGGGGACTTCATGCAACCGCCCGTCTCACTCGACGCCCGTACCGCGCGGATTTTGCCGTGGCTGGTGGCCATCGCCTTCTTCATGCAGACGCTGGACGGCACCATTCTCAATACCGCACTGCCGGCCATGGCGCGCGATCTGGCGGAAAACCCGCTGCGTATGCAGGGCGTTGTGATCGCCTACATGCTCACGGTGGCGTTGCTGATTCCGGCATCCGGCTGGATTGCTGACCGCTTCGGTAGCCGGCGCATCTTCGTGACCGCCATCGTGCTGTTTTCCGTGGGCTCGCTGTTGTGCGCGTTGTCGACCAGCTTCAACCAGCTGGTGGCTTCCCGCGTGCTGCAGGCGCTGGGCGGAGCGCTGATGCTGCCGGTGGGGCGGCTGGTGGTGCTGCGGGCATTTCCGCGCAGCGACTTCGTGCGGATCATGGCCTTTATCGCACTGCCAGGGCTGGTCGGCCCGTTGCTCGGGCCAACCCTGGGTGGCTGGCTGGTGGAGTACGCCTCCTGGCACTGGATATTCCTGATCAATCTGCCGGTGGGCGTGATTGGCTGCATCGCCGCGCTGCGCTTCATGCCCGATCTCAAAGGGCCCGAGCGGGTGCGCTTCGATACGCTCGGCTTCCTGCTGTTCGGCGCAGCGATGGTGCTGGTCACCATCGCGCTGGAGGGGCTCGGCCAGATGCACATGTCGCATGCCCGCGTGATGCTGCTGCTGTTCGGCGGCGCAGCGTGCATGGCGGCCTACTGGCTGCGCGCCGGGCGCATCGATGCGCCGCTGTTCAGCCCCAAGCTGTTCCATACGCGCAGCTTTGCGGTGGGAATCTTCGGCAACCTGTTTGCCCGGCTGGGTGGTGGCGCGCTGCCGTTCCTGCTGCCATTGCTGCTGCAGGTGGCGCTTGGCTATTCGCCGGCGCAGGCCGGGATGAGCATGATTCCGCTGGCCTTGGGTGCGATGGCGGTCAAATCTCTGGCCAAGCCGATCATCGATCGTCTCGGCTATCGCCGTCTGCTGATCGGCAACACCCTGCTGCTCGGCTGCCTGATCGCCAGCCTGGCGACCATCGATGGACAAACGCCGACGTGGCTGCTGCTGGTGCATCTGGGCCTGATCGGCATGGTCAACTCGATGCAGTTCACTGCGATGAACACCGTCACCCTGGTCGGCCTTAGCCATGCCGACGCCAGTAGCGGCAACAGCCTGCTGTCGGTAGTGGTGCAGCTATCAATGAGCCTTGGCGTCGCCACCGCCGGTGCGCTGCTGGGAGGCTTCACCGTGGACGACGCGCAGGGCAGTGAGGTGCTTCGGGCATTTCAGCTGACGTTTCTCTGCGTCGGCGGTATGGCGATGCTCGCTGCCGCATTGTTCCTGCAGCTGGAACATCGCGACCCTGGCCATGACGACGATGTGCGGCGACCGGTGGATGTCGGCGAATAGTGCCGACGCCTATCTGTAATGTTTCACGACATGTGGTTGCTTGAGCGCTGCGTCAGGCTGGCGCAGCGCCCAACGAGCTCAGCGGGATGTGGCGGCTATGGCCATCGGCTCAGCGCAAAGACCCGCTGCAATTGTTTACCTGTTCAAGTAAACATTATCGACCTGTCGTCATAAGCTACATATCGTTGAGCCTCTGGAAGCGGCATTGCGCCGCAAGCAAAGGAGCGAAACGATGAGTGCAATGAGCCTCGCCTGGGTATTGATTGGCGCCTCGCTGTGCAGCGTGATGGTGCTCCTGGTAGTGCTCTGGTTGCTATGGATGGGACGGCAGAGCCAGTGCCGTGAGCTGGCGGTATTGCGCGAGCTGCTGGATGACCTCGGCCAGGTGATCGTGCGCCTGGAGCAGGACAAGGCTGAGCTCACTTCCGGGCTGCGGGCGGAAAAGGCCCATGTCGCCCAGCTACGTCGTCAGATAGAACTGCTACGTCGTTGAGGGTGGTAATTTTGTTGTTTAAACAAACATATTTCTTCGAATACACCTGATTCGCCGTTATGATTCCGGCCTATTGTTTATAAAAACTACAAATAGGAGGTTTCATGCATCCCGTAGTCGTCGAAGTCACTCAGCGCCTGATCGAGCGCAGCCGCCCGACGCGCGAGGCCTATCTCGCCATGATTCGCGGCGCTGCCAGTGCTGGCCCGGCGCGCAACGGGGCGCAGTGCGCAAACTTTGCCCATGGCGTCGCCGGCTGCGGCGCGCAGGACAAGCAGCGTCTGCGCCTGCCGGACGCGGCTAATGTCGCCATCGTCACCGCCTACAACGACATGCTCTCGGCGCACCAGCCCTACGAGGACTACCCTGAGCGCCTGCGCCAGGCGCTGCGCGAGATCGGCTCGGTGGGGCAGGTGGCGGGCGGCGTGCCAGCGATGTGTGACGGTGTCACCCAGGGCGAGCCGGGCATGGAGCTGGCCATTGCCAGTCGCGAGGTGATCGCCATGAGCACCGCGGTGGCGCTGTCGCACAACCTGTTCGATGCGGCGCTGCTGCTCGGCATCTGCGACAAGATCGTTCCCGGGTTGCTGATCGGCGCGCTGCGCTTCGGGCATCTGCCCGCCGTGTTCGTACCGGCCGGGCCGATGCCATCCGGTCTTGCCAACAAGGACAAGGCCGCGGTGCGCCAGCGCTATGCCGAAGGCAAGGCCAGTCGCGACGAGCTGTTGGCGGCAGAGATGCAGGCCTATCACAGCCCTGGCACTTGTACGTTTTACGGCACCGCCAACACCAACCAGATGCTGATGGAAGTCATGGGCCTGCATCTGCCGGGCTCGTCCTTCGTCAACCCGGGCACACCATTGCGCGATGCACTGACCGCCGAGGCCGCGCGCCAAGTCACCCGACTGACGCCCCAGGGTGGCAACTTCACGCCGCTGGGTGAGCTGGTCGACGAGCGTGTACTGGTCAATGCCATCGTCGCGCTGCATGCCACCGGCGGCTCGACCAACCACACCCTGCACATGCCGGCAATCGCCCAGGCGGCGGGCATCCAGCTGACCTGGCAGGATATGGCCGACCTCTCCGCCGTGGTGCCGACGCTGGCGCGGGTCTATCCCAACGGCTCGGCCGACATCAATCATTTCCACGCGGCGGGTGGTGTGGCGGTGCTGGTGCGTGAGCTGCTCGCGGCCGGCCTGCTGCATGAAGATGTGCATACCGTGATGGGTCGTGGCCTCAGTCGCTATACCCAGGAGCCCTTCCTCGAAGGCCGTCGATTGACCTGGCGTGAAGGCGCTGCGGCGAGCCTGGACGAAAGCCTCCTGCGGTCGGTCGCGCGGCCGTTCTCGGCTGAAGGCGGGCTGCGGGTGATGAGCGGCAATCTCGGTCGCGGCGTGATGAAGGTGTCCGCCGTGGCGCCCGAGCACCGTGTCGTGGAAGCGCCGGCGCGGGTCTTTGCCGATCAGCTGGAGCTGGTCGAGGCGTTCAAGGCGGGCGAACTGGAGCGCGACGTCGTTGCGGTGGTGCGCTTCCAGGGGCCGCGTGCCAACGGCATGCCCGAGTTGCACAAGCTGACGCCCTATCTCGGTCTGCTGCAGGACCGCGGTTTCAAGGTCGCGCTGGTCACCGACGGGCGTATGTCCGGTGCGTCGGGCAAAGTGCCGGCGGCGATTCATGTATGTCCCGAGGCAATCGATGGCGGCCCGCTGGCGCGTGTGCGCGACGGCGATCTGCTGCGCGTGGATGGGCAGAGCGGCGTGCTTGAGGTGCTGGTCGATGCCGTCGAGCTGGCCGATCGATCGCCGGCTGCCGCGCCGCCTGTGGGTGTGCAGGGCTGCGGGCGCGAGCTGTTCGGCTTTATGCGGGCGGCGTTCAGTTCTGCCGAGCAGGGCGCCAGCGTATTCACTGTCGGGCTGGAGGCGCTGCGATGAGGCTGGCGCTGGTCGGAGATATAGGCGGCACCAATGCGCGCTTCGCGCTGTGGCGCGACTCGCAGTTGGAGGCGGTGCAAGTGCTGGCTGCGGCGGACTTCGAAACCCCGGAACAGGCAGTTGAACATTACCTGTCAACACTCGGCCTGGCGCCGGGCAGCATTCGCGCCATGTGCCTGGCCTGCGCCGGGCCGGTCAAGGGCGAGCAGTTCACTTTCACCAACAATCACTGGCGGCTGACGCGAAGCGACTTCTGCGGCGCCCTGCAGATGGACGAGCTGCTGCTGATCAATGACTTCGCTGCAATGGCGCTGGGTATGACGCGGGTAGGCGAAGCGGGGCGCCGCATGATCTGTGCTGGCGAGGCCGAGCCCGATGCGCCGGCACTGGTCATCGGACCGGGCACCGGGCTTGGCGTTGCCGGGTTGCTACCCTTGGGTGGTGGCAGCTGGCGTGCATTGCCGGGGGAGGGTGGGCATGTCGACCTGCCCGTGGCGGATGCGCACGAGGCGGCGCTGTGGCAGATGCTGTTCGCTCAGCTTGGCCATGTGCGCGCCGAGGACGTGCTCAGTGGCGGTGGCCTGTTGCTGCTCTATCGTGCGGTCTGCACCGTGGCCGGTTTGGCGCCGCGACTGGCGTCGCCGGCTGAAGTCACGGCGGCTGCGCTGGCTGGCGATCATGTCGCGGTCGCGACCCTGGAGCAGTTCTGCGTGTGGCTCGGCCGGGTCGCCGGCAACAACGTGCTCACGCTCGGCGCGCGCGGTGGGGTGTATATCGTTGGTGGTGTGGTACCGCGTTTCGCCGATTTCTTTGCGTCCAGTGGTTTCGCCCACGGCTTTACCAGCAAGGGCTGCATGAGTCGCTATCTCGGCGATGTGCCGGTGTGGCTGGTGACTGCTGAGTTTCCAGGGCTTGAAGGCGCCGGTGTGGCTCTGGAGCAGGCGCTGGCGCGCTGATCTGGCGCTTTCGGGTGTGGAAGGCCGGATGTTGTTATAGCAACATCCCCTTCTCATGCCGGCGCGATTGCCTTAGCTCGGCTCTTCGTCCGCCGGATAACGGCTGGCATTGAGGCTTTCCTTCACCTTGCGCAGGTGCGGCTGGAAATCCACGCCGCGGCGCAGGGTCATGCCGGTGGCGAGCACGTCGAGCACGGTGAGCTGGATGATGCGCGAGGTCATCGGCATGTAGATGTCGGTGTCCTCGGGCAGCGGAATGTTCAGGCTCAGCGTGCTGGCCTGCGCCAGCGGTGAGCCGGCGGCGGTCAGGCCGAGTACCGAGGCGCCGTTCTGTCGGGCGATGCGCGCCACTTCCACCAGTTCGCGGGTGCGGCCGGTGTAGGAAATGATCACGAACAGCTCGCCGGTATGCGCCACCGAGGCCAGCATGCGCTGCATCAGCACGTCTGAATGGGCGGTCACTGCCAGGTTGAAGCGGAAGAACTTGTGCTGCGCATCCAATGCCACCGAGGCCGAGGCGCCGAGGCCGAAGAAGTGGATCTGCCGCGCCTGAATCATCAGATCAACCGCGCGGCTGACCAATTGCGGATCGAGGCTCTGGCAGGCACTGTCCAGCGAGGCGATGGCCGAGCCGAAAATCTTGCGCGTGTATTCCGCTGGGCCGTCGTCGGGCTCCACTGCCTGGCTGACGTAGGCGGCGCCGCTGGCCAGGCTTTGCGCCAGCTGCATCTTCAGTTCCGGATAACCGCTGACGCCGAACGAGCGGCAAAAGCGATTCACTGTCGGCTCGCTGACCTGCGCGGTCTGCGCCAGGGTGGCGATGCTGAAACGGGTCGCCTGCTGCGGATTGTGCAGGATCACCTCGGCGACCTTGCGCTCGGCCTTGTTGAGGTCTTCGATGCGGCGCTGGATCTGCTCGAGCAGGTTGTGTACGCGGTCCATGTCGGTCCTGATGCGGCTTGCCAAAGGGGTGGCCTATGCTACTGAGCGAGATGCGGAGCGACCATAGGAATCTTGTTTTGCAGTAAATGTTGTTTTTATTACTACATTGAACTTGAATAACAGGGCATCGCCGTGTATTCATAGTGCAGTTTTAGTAGAAGAACAAACATCATGACGCCATTATCTGTCGAACCCTGCACCCTGGCGCTGTTCGGCGCCCTCGGTGATCTGGCTCTGCGCAAGCTGTTTCCCGCGCTCTATCAGCTCGATCGCGCCGGTCTGCTGCCAACCGAAACCCGCCTGCTCGCGCTGGCTCGTGAGAGCGGCGAGGCGGCAAGCCATCTGGCGATGATCGAAGAACATCTGCGCCGCCACGTCGGCGAACGCGACCTCGATGAAGCCGTGCTGCAGCACTTCATGGCGCGCCTGGACTACCTGAGCATGGATTTCCGCCGCGCCGAGGATTTTGCCGCGCTGGCGGACAAGGCCGGCAACGCGGATAGCATCGTCGCCTTTTTTGCCACGCCGGCATCTGTCTACGGTGCGATCTGCGCCGGGCTGGCCGAGGCGGGCCTGGCCGAGCGCACCCGCGTAGTGCTGGAAAAGCCCATCGGCCACGACCTGGAGTCGTCCCGCGAAGTGAACGACGCGGTGGCGCGCTTCTTCCCGGAAGACCGCACCTATCGCATCGACCATTACCTGGGCAAGGACACGGTGCAGAACCTGATCGCCCTGCGTTTCGCCAACAGCCTGTTCGAAACCCAGTGGAACCAGAATCACATCTCCCACGTGGAGATCACCGTTGCCGAAACCGTCGGCATCGAAGGCCGCTGGGGCTACTTCGACCAGGCCGGCCAGCTGCGCGA
>DNMQ01000480.1 GCA_003488145.1 Pseudomonas sp. | reverse complement strand
CCATCGGAAATCGAGCTGGAGTTGGCCGCGGTCACCGTGCCGCCCTCGCGGAACGCCGGCTTCAGGCTGGGAATCTTTTCCGGCATCGCCTTGGGCGGCTGCTCGTCGTCGCGGATCTGCCGCTGCTGTTTGCCCTGGGTGACCTCCAGCGCAACGATCTCATCGGCAAAACGCCCCTCACTGATCGCCACCTGAGCGCGGCGCAGGGACTCGAGCGCGTAGGCGTCCTGGGCTTCACGGCTGAAGCCGAACGCGTCGGCGCATTCCTCGGCGAAGGTGCCCATCAGCCGCCCCTTGTCGAACGAGTCTTCCAGACCGTCGAGGAACATATGGTCGAGCACCCGCCCATGCCCCATACGATAGCCGCCACGGGCGCGGTCGAGCAGGTAAGGCGCGTTGGACATGCTTTCCATCCCGCCGGCGACGACGATATCGGCACTGCCGGCGAGCAGCTGGTCGTGGGCCATGATCACCGTCTGCATGCCCGAGCCGCACATCTTGTTGACCGTAGTGCAGGTGGTGGCGCGGGTCAGCCCGGCGCTCAATGCCGCCTGGCGCGCCGGTGCCTGGCCCTGGCCGGCAGGCAGTACGCAGCCCATCAGCACGTCCTGCACGTTCTCGGCCGGCAGGCCGCTGCGTTCCACGGTGGCACGGATGGCGGCAGCACCGAGCTGCCAGGCGGTCATCCCCTGCAGGTCACCCTGAAAACCGCCCATGGGCGTGCGCGCACTGCTGACGATTACGATCGGATCATCTTTCATCTCTGCTTCCTTCACTTGGCGGCCATGCGCAAGGCGCCGTCGAGACGGATCACCTCGCCATTGAGCATGCTGTTCTCGAAGATGTGCCGCACCAGCGCGGCGTATTCGGCCGGGTGGCCCAGGCGTGGCGGAAACGGCACGCCGGCGGCCAGCGAGTCGCGAATTTCCTGCGTCATCCCGGCCATCATCGGCGTCTCGAACACGCCGGGGGCGATGGTCATCACGCGGATGCCGAAGCGCGCCAATTCGCGGGCGGCAGGCAGGGTCATGCTCACCACCCCGCCCTTGGACGCGGCATAGGCCGCCTGGCCGATCTGCCCGTCGAAGGCAGCGATCGATGCGGTATTGATGATCGCGCCGCGCTCGCCACCTTCGTCAGGCGCGTTCTCGGCCATCGCCTCGGCGGCCAGCCGCAGCATGTTGAAGCTACCGATCAGGTTGATGCCGACGATGCGGCTGAAGCCGTCCAGACTGTGCGGGCCGTTGCGGCCGAGGACTTTTTCGCCGCCGGCGACGCCGGCGCAGTTGACCAGCCCGTGCAACGCGCCGAAATGTTCGCGGGCGGTGGCGACGGCATGGCGCGCGGCCTGCTCATCACGAATATCGGCAGCGACACCCAAGGCGTTCGGCCCCAGCGCCTGTGCCGTTGCGTTGGCCGCGGCTTCATCCAGATCGACGAGTACGACCTTGCCGCCCGCCTCCACCAGCGCCTGCGCCGCCGCAGCGCCGAGGCCGGATGCGCCGCCAGTTATGAGGAATACCTTGTCGCGAATCTGCATGGCGCTCTCCCGTGCTTGTTGTTATTCGGTGCGAAGCCGGAAGTTATCTTTGGACAGCCACACGGGTGCGGCAATGGTCGATGTTCTCAACCTGCCTGACCGTTTTGGCCAATGGCAAAACGCGATCACGCTGCGCCACAACACACGCCGGTGGACTGAAGGCTGGAGGCGGGGTAATCAGCGCCGCGCCGGCGCCAGAATCAGATTGCGGTAGTGCCCGGGATTGATGCCCGTCCACTTGCGGAATGCCTTGTAGAACGAGCTGACATCGGCAAACCCAAGCCGCTCGGCGATTTCGCCGTAGCTGATGGCAGCATCGGCCAGCCACTCGGTGGCCATCTCCTGACGCAAGCCGTCCTTGATCGCCTGGTACGGCTGCCCCGCTTCCGCCAGGCGTCGGCGAAGGGTTGACGCCGAGATGCACAAGGCCTGCGCCAGCGTCTCGCTGTCCGGCCAGCGTTCGGCGGGCAGGCTGCGCAGGTGCTGTTTGATGCGACTGGCCAGGCTGGAGTGGTCGCGATAACGCACCAGGATGTTGGCTGGCGCTTCGGCGAGAAAGGCCTGCAATTCTGCTTCGCTACGACGGATCGGCAGATCGAGCACTTCGGCAGCGAAAATAATCCGCGTCGACGGCCGGCCGAAACGCAGGTTGTCGGAGAACATCACCCGGTAATCATCCGTGTAGTCCGGTTCGGTACAACGCAACTCGACCGCCAGCAGCGGGATACGCCGCCCCACCAGCCAGCAGGCCAGGCCGTGCAGCAGCATCCAGAAGGTGAAGTAGCAAAAGGCTCGCGCCGGCTCGGGGTTGCGTTCGCGCAGCAACACTTCAGCCAGGCTCTGGCTGCGGATCAGCTTGCCACGCAGGTCCTCCAGGCCGAGCCCGAGAAAGCTCAGTGCGTGAACCAGCGCCTTGTCCAGTGTCGGCTGCTGGATGCAGCTGCGGCTGAGAAAGACGAAGCTGCCCCAGCGCAGCCGGCGCGGGTCCATGCCGAAGAATTCGTCATCGAAGCGCCGCGCCAGTCGCAGCCAGAGTTGCGAGTAGTCACGCACGTCCATGCGGCCGTCGGGATCTTGCAGGCAGGAGGGGTCGAGACCGATCTCATCCAGCAGCTGCCCGGTGGATAGCCCAGGCTGCACGAAACCCAGCAGCGCCTCGGCTACCAGGCGGACGCTGATGCTGTCCCGGCGGGCTATCGCCGAGACGGCTGCCTCGTCTGCTGTCGTTTGCGCCTCGCTGGTCATGCGGCTCGGTTTCCTGCCTGTCGTCGTTGGCCGCCATGATCGACTAGGCACGGTCGCGCTGTCAGCCCTTGAGTCACATCCAGCCCAGGGTCAGCCCCATCACCATGAGGTAGCGCGCGGTCTTCGCCAACGTGACGATCAGCAGAAAGCTCCATAGCGGCTCACGCATCACGCCGGCGACCAGAGTCAGCGGGTCACCGATGATCGGCACCCAGCTGAGCAGTAGAGTCCAGCGGCCGTAGCGGTGATACCTGTGCTGCGCCTTGGCCAGTTGCCGCTCGTTGACCGGAAACCAGCGCTTGTGGCGAAAATGCTCGACGTAACGCCCGAGCAACCAGTTCACCAGCGAGCCCAATACGTTGCCCAGGCTGGCCACGGCGACCAGGGCCCAGACCGTGTAGCGTTCGGAAAGAAGGAGGCCGGCGAGCACCGCCTCGGATTGCATCGGTAGCAGCGTGGCAGCCCCGAAGGCTGCGAGAAAAAGGCCGAGATAGCCGGAGAGCGACACCATCGATATGCAACCGTAACCGTGCTGACTGACGGCACGCAGTATGCGGGAAAGCGCATCGCTTGGGCGGCGACTGCGGCTGGGATGATGCTTGAGTAAGAACCTCCAAGCCCGCGGCGATTCACACGCGACAGACTAGCCGGCGTCACTGTGTCACCTTGCAACAGGGCAACAGGGCAACAGGGCAAATTTACATGCGCCACCGGTGTTGCCGAGATCGGACATTGCCATGGACGGCAGGACGGGCCGCACTGACATCACATCTCGTGAATACGGCTCACCTGACGAGCAAGACGCATGGTCTCGTGCTCTTCCATGCGTAGAAGGTCCTCGGCGAGATTGCGTGCACCATCAATTTCGGCGCGACGCGCCAAGGAGCGGTAGAGATCGATCACCTGGTTATGAATGGTGAAGATATCCAGGGAAATCTCCTCCACCGTCATGGTGTCGTAAGCCTTACAGGCCTGATTGCGCAACACGGGATTGCGTGTCAGATAGTCGTAGATCCAGGTATGCAATGCCTTCGGGTCGGCATGCTTCTCGATCTTGTCGACCGTTTCCGCCAGTGCTCTCTCGTGGTCGGCAATGTAGACAAGCAGCCATTTGGCTCGGGTCTCTTCGTGCTTGTCGGAACAGCGAGCCATGCAACGAGCCAGCATGGCATGGGTGTCGCGTGTCCAGTCGATCAGGTCTTCGAATCGCTCGATCTTCATCGCCAAAATCTCCGCTGGTAGGACGGCAAACAGCACGGCACAGGCCTGTCTCACCGGTACCTGATTCTGTCCGCTTGCCAGGTCCGGTTACATGACGCTGATTAAGAGATTAGTCCACCCTGCTGTGCCAAGGCCGCTCACACCGCGCAACCTTGCTACAGATCATTGCCGGCCGGAAAAGGACGGTCGAGGATGGGCGTGAATTCGCAAACCATGTGCCATCGCCCTGCCGGCGGCTAGGCCAGCACCAGGGAAGCACGCTCATGTACCACGTCGTGTTGCGCGGGGCTCTGTTGATGCTTCTGGGGATACTGGCCAGCGCTCATGCGTTCGCTAACGCAACGGTGCTTGAGGTATTCGTGCGTGACGGCTGCCCGCACTGCAGCGCAGCCAAGGCCCATCTCGCGGAGCTCTCCACGCAGCATCCGGAGCTGGAGATTCGCCTGCGGGAAGTTGATCGCGGTCCTGCCGCTCGCGCCGATCTGCTGCGCCTGTCCCGTGACGCCGGCCGCCGGCAGTGCCGGCATTCGTCATCGCTGATCAGATGTACTACCTGTTTCGCCGTGCTCGCGCTGAGCTGCCGCAAGCTCGCAAAACGACCTGGCGGCACGCTGAAGCTCATCAGCGGTGCGGTGATGCTCCCGCGGGGCGTCGTCAGCTGCTACAGCCGCAATGGCTGCAGTAGCAGATTGCCAGGGGTGACCTATGCTGGACCCTAGCGCCGCTGCCATGCAGCAAGGGAGAGGCAAATGAGAGCATTCCGCCAGCGCACCATCGCCCTGCTACTAGCGCCGCTCCTGCTTGCTGGCGGCCTGGCGCAAGCATCCACCGCCAATCACGCTCGTTTCGATGCCCTGCTGGGTCCTTTCGCCAGTGGCGAAGAAGTAACGCGGGCCTGTCTGAGCTGCCACGGCAAGGCAGCCAAGCAGATCATGGCCACGCGGCACTGGACCTGGGACTACATAAACCCGGATACCGGTCAGCGTCTGGGCAAGAAGACCATGCTCAACGGCTTCTGCATCGGCGACCGTTCCAACGAGGCGTTCTGCCAGTCTTGCCACATCGGCTATGGTTGGAAGGATGCCAGCTTCGACTTTACCGACGAAACCAAGGTCGACTGCCTTTCCTGCCATAACACCGGCAACTACCTCAAGCTTGCGGGCCTCGCTGGGCATCCGCCGCTGGTGCGCAGCGAAACCGCACCCGGCTCAGGCAGATTCATCGAACCGGTCGACCTGGCCGCCGTGGCACGCCATGTTGGCGCAACCACACGCCGGACCTGCGGGTCCTGCCATTACTACGGCGGCGGTGGCGACGGCGTGAAGCACGGCGATCTCGATTCGTCGCTCAATGCGCCGTCGCGTGAGCTGGACGTGCACATGGCCGCCGAGGGTCTCGATTTCACCTGTTCGACGTGCCACGTTGCCGAGGAGCACCGGATCGCCGGCAGTCGCATCAACGTTACTGCCAGCGACCCGCACGGCGCAGTCACTCGAGGTGAGCGCAGCGAGCGCAACCGTTCGACCTGTCAGTCCTGCCATGGTGACAAGCCGCACCAGGGAAACCTGCTGCACGCCGGGCGCCTTAATGACCACACCAGCGTGCTTGCCTGCCAGAGCTGTCATATCCCGGCCTTCGCCCGCGGCGGCGTGCCTACCAAGATGGCCTGGGACTGGTCCAGCGCCGGAAGAATGGACGCCAACGGCAAGCCATTCCAGACGCGCAACGAGCGCGGTCAGGTTCTTTACGACAGCAGAAAGGGCAGTTTCGTACTCGGCGAGGATGTAGTGCCCGACTATGTCTGGTTCGACGGTCGGGTTAGCTATGTGCAACCCGATACTGTAATAGACCCAAGCACCCGGGTACCGATCAATAGCTTTCACGGCACACCGGGGGCCGCTGATGCACGCATCTGGCCGGTCAAAACCTTTCACGGGCGCCAGCCTTTCGATACCGAACACCTGACGTTGCTGGTGCCGCATACCGCGATCCCGAACGGTACGGCGTTCTGGTACAACTTCGACTGGGCCAAGGCCCTGCAGGCTGGAGCCGACGCTTCTGGCGCGCCCTATAGTGGCAAGTTCGGCTTCGTCGACACGTCGATGCTGTGGCCGATTACCCATATGGTCGCACCGAAGGAACAGGCGCTCGATTGCGCGCAGTGCCATACCAGGCAAAGCCGGCTCGGCGCTGTTCCCGGCATCTGGCTGACTGGCAAACACCACAGCCCCCTGCTCGACCGGATCGGCTTTGGGCTGGCTGGCCTCGCCCTGCTGGGCGTCCTCATCCATGCCGCTTTGCGCGTACTCTCGCGCCGCAGAAGGAGCCACTGACATGGGCGAGCGTCTCTACCTGTTTACCCGTTTCGAGCGCTTCTGGCACTGGTCGCAAGCCACACTGATCATCACGTTGTTGTTCAGCGGCTTCGCGGTTCATGGCAGCCACGCCTTACTGGAGTTTCGCACTGCGGTTGGAATCCATGAGGTATCAGCCTGGCTGCTGATGCTGTTGTGGGTATTCGGCATCTTCTGGCATTTCACCACCGGCCAGTGGCGCCAGTACATTCCCACGCTGACAACATCGATCGGATGCTGCGCTACTACGTTCACGGCATCTTCATCGGCGCTCCTCATCCGTACAAGATCACGGTGGAGCGCAAGCACAACCCGTTGCAGCGCCTGTCGTACCTGTTCGTCAAGGTGATGATCGGCCCGTTGCTATGGCTGACCGGGCTGCTCTATCTCTTCTGGGAGCAGATGCAGGAGCAGCTCTCGCCCTGGCTCGGCTTGCAACAGGTCGCACTGCTGCACACGGCGGGCGCGTTCATGATGCTGATCTTCCTGATAGCGCATGTGTACCTGGCCACAACCGGGCGGACGCCCCTGGAACACATCAGAGCCATGGTTAGCGGTTGGGAAGAGAAGCACTGAGTGGATCAATGAGTGGATAAATACCCCCACCGGTATAAGATGACCCGAACATCTACGTCCTTTCATGTCGGAGCTTCAGATGAAATCCTCATTGATCGCCCTTTCCCTCAGCATGCTGGCTTTCGCGGCCCAGGCAGTAGAACTCGAAGTCACCCCGCAAGACGCCTACGCCCGCGCCCAACAGGAGGATGCAAAGGTCCTCTTCATCGACGTCCGCGACCCGGTGGAAATCATGTTCGTCGGCTTCACCGATGCCGTGGACACCAACATTCCGTATCTGCTCGTCAATCGGGACTCCTGGAATGACGAGCGCGGTGCGTTCCAGACCAACCGTAATCCGAAGTTCCTCGAGCAGATCCAGGCCGAACTGGACAAGCGTGGGCTGGGCGCCGACACCGAAATCATCACCATGTGCCGCTCGGGCAGCGAGCGTGGCAAACCCAGTGCGGATTTCCTGCGTGAGAACGGTTTTCCCAATGCGCGGTATGTCGTCGATGGATTTCAGGGCGCGGCGATAAAGGAAGGACCGCAGGCAGGTTTTCGCCTACAGAACGGCTGGCAGAACGCCGGCCTGCCGTGGAGCCCGAAAATGAATCCGGAAAAGATCTATCGCACCGATCGCAAGTAAAACCCTCGCGTAGCGCGGCACCTCGGCGATGAGCATCGGTAACGCACACCGCCGGATCGGCCATCAGCCAAAAACGGTCACCGTTTGCCGGCTCAGCGCGACCAATTCTCCGGTTGGCGTCCACAACGCCGCGGCGCAGTGGCCGTAGCCGTCACGGGCATGCTCGATAACTGCGCGGTACATGCACCAGTCGTGGCTGTCGAGTCCAGGCAACGGCTGGATGAATTCGATGGTCCAGGTCAGTGAACTGCCGGGCGCGAAGCTCTTCAGATGCGGCAACACGGCAGGCGGCCAGGCATCGACCAGCGCCAGCAGGTGCGCTTCGGTCATCGGCTCGCGGGGTACATCACCACGCTGGCGCACCCAGCCGCCCATTTCGCGGGACGCGTTGCCGGAAAATGGCAGCCCGCCGATGCCCCAGCGCATGGCCAGGTAACGGGTAAATTCCGGCGTTACGCCTGCTACGTAGGGCAGTTCCTGGCAGGCTTCGACCGGTGGCATGGCTGGCGCCGGCTCGGCCTCGACATCCACGACGGAACTGCGCGCTGCGCCGAAGCTGCCCTGGACGATGGTGACCACCTGCCCGTCCTGCATCACCCGGCCGAGCATCTGGCTCACGGCCTTGCCTTCTCGCAGTACCTCGGCCTCGAAGCTCGCCGGCGTGTCCAGCGCCAGCGGCCCGACGAAGGTGATCGCCAGCGAACGCAGCGGTCTGCCGTCGGGCACCTTGGCGCGCATGCTTTCGAAGACCAGCGCGGCGACCAGACCGCCGAAACCGGCACGCCCCTGTCCCCAGCTGGCCGGTACCACCACACTGCCGGGGTTGTCGCGCACCGCCTGCAACAGCTCGCAAAGCTCCATATCCACCTCGTTATCGTTCGTTATGCGAGCGATGTTAAAGGGGCGCCGGTGAGGGTGCGAGCCTGCCTGGCAGAAGCGGCCGCATGAAATGCCGAATCATCCATGCCGGCAATGGACGTCAGCCACGTTGCGCCGGCGCAGCGGGACGCCAGGGCAGCGCCCGGCGCAGCTGGTTCAAGGCGCGTGACAGGTCGTCAGTCGCATCAGTTTGCTCGGCGTAGCGCTGCGCCTCGTAGAGGCTGACGAACGCAAGGATGGCTGGCGCCTGTTCGGGCAGCATCACTGCGGCGCGCTGGGCGAAACTACGGGCACCCTCGCCTTTTTGGCGGCGCGCGCCATGACGTGCCAGAAGTCGTTCGAAGCGCCGGAACAGGCGCTGCTGAACGTCCGTTTCGCGCCGCCAGGGCTTGAACAGCAGCAGCGCGAGCACGCCGGTCAGCACACCCAGCAGCGCCACCAGGCCAAGACCGAGGGTCTGGCCGTCCAGCTTGCCGAACCAGCGTTGCAGCATCTGCGACTGCTGCTCGTCCTGATAGTTGAGTACCCAGCGCTGCCAACCGTAATTGAGGCTGTCCCAGCGCAGGCGCAGCGCGTTCATCCAGCCGATGTCACGGTAGCGCAGCAGTGACATCGGTTCGTCGGCGAGAAAGCTCTGCTCTCGGGCCAGCGCCTGCTCCAGGCCCTGCTCCACCCGCTCGGGCGCGACCTGGAAGGTCGGGTCGACACTGACCCAACCGCGCTCGGCGACCCAGTATTCGACCCAGGCGTGGGCGTCGAACTGACGAACGGAGAGATAATTGCCCGCCGGGTTGACCTCACCGCCCTGATAGCCCGCCACCACCCGAGCCGGAATGCCCGCTGCGCGCAGCACAAAAGTCATGGCGCCGGCGAAGTGTGCGCAGAAACCGCTGCGCGTCTCGAACAGGAAGTCATCGACGATATCGCTCCCCACCGACGGCGGCTCCAGAGTGTAGTGATAGGGCTGGCGGTTGAAGTGCTTCAACAGCGCATCCACCATCGCCTGCGGCTCCTGCGCAGAGCGCCGTAGCTCGGTCGCCCAGGCGCGAGTACGTGGATTGCCCTGCTCCGGCAGCTGCAATGCGCGCCCGAGGCTCGCCGGTGCGCTGGTCGCTTCGCGACGCGCGTCCAACCAGGAGGTCGCCTGATACATCAGCGGCTTGTTCACCGGCTGGCGGCGCTGGAGATGAAAATCCGCCATCAGCTGCGCCTCGGCGGACGCAACCTGCGGCACATCCAGCGCGAACAGCCAGGGCTGACCGCTGGGCTGCATGACGATGCTGTAGCTGAACGGCTCACCAGCCGCCTGCCACTCCGGCGCCTGGGGAAGCTGCGAAGCGTAGGACTGCGACCAGCGACGACCGTCGAAGCGTTCAAAGGTCACCGCGCGCCAGTAGAGCTGGTCGCGGGGCGGAATGTCGCCGTCGAAGGTAACGCGAAAGGCCAGCTCCGCCGAACGGCCAAGACGGGCGATGTCGCCGGGCGCCATGTGATCGGCCAAGCCGGTTGTGCCGCGGTCGCCGGCCTGCGGCAACGACCACAGTGGCGGCAGGCGGGGGAAGAACAGAAACAGCACCAGCATCAGCGGAATCGCCTGCAACAGCAGCGAACCGGCCAGGCGTACCGTCGGCCATGGTCGGGTGACCAGGCTACTCTGCTGCAGCCCGATCATCGCGGCCAGCAATGCGGTGACGGGCAGCAGGCTATACAGTCCGGCGACCAGGCTGTCCTCGAACAGGTAGCTGGTCACCACGGCGAAGAAGCCGAGGA
>DNMQ01000478.1 GCA_003488145.1 Pseudomonas sp. | reverse complement strand
CGCTGGTGATAGCGCCAGATGGCAAGCAGCACGTTGGGCACGACCATCACCAACGCGGTGCCTTGCGCCAGTTGCTGGTCCAGGCCGAACAGCACGCCCAGCACGGGAATCGCGATCAGCCCGCCGCCGATACCGAACAAGCCGCCCAGCGTGCCTAGCGCTAATCCGAGCAGTACGTTCAATCCGATATCCAGCAGCATTCCGACGCTCCAATACACAGGGGCGCTCATCGTACGCCGCCGCCGCTGGCGCCGGTACGCATAGCCGCGCACAATGGCTTTGNNGGCAGCTTCTCCGCCGCCGCGCGCCGCCACGGCCTGACACCGTCGGCGGTGGCGCGGCGCATCGATGCACTGGAACAGGCACTGGGCTGCCAGCTGTTCAACCGCAGCACCCACGCGGTTCGCCCGATGCCCGCCGCATTGGCATTCGCCGAGCGCGCCCGGCGCATCGTGCAGGAACTGCACCTGGCGCGCGCCGAAGCGACGTCGCTGGACAGCGCACCGGAAGGCCGCATCCGGATCGACGCACCGGCCCCCTTCGGTCGCCGTCATCTGGCGCCGGCCCTGGCCGAATTTCTCCAGGCCTATCCGGGAGTCGATATCCAGCTGCGTCTGATCGACAGCTTCGTCGACCTGCACGGCGAGCACCTGGGTGAGGTCGATCTGGTGTTGCGCATCGGCCCGCTGGCCGACACCCGTCTGGTCGCCACACCGCTGGCGCCGATGGTGCGAGTAGTCTGCGCCAGCCCAGCCTATCTGGAACGCCGCGGCGTGCCACTACAACCGGAGGAATTGCCCGACCATGATGGGTTGGACTGGGATGCGCTGGCGCCGCCCCATGCGTGGCGCTTCGAGCGCGGCGGGCGACCGCAACTGCTGCGCCCGGGTCGCCTGCGCATGGTGGCGAACAATGCCGAAGCGCTGCTGGCAGGGGCATTGGCGGGACTTGGCATCGCCCACCTGCCAACCTGGCTGATCAGCGACCAGCTGCTGCGTGGCGAACTGCTGCCGCTGTTCTGCGAAGGGGGATTGCCGCAACCGGAAGCCAGCGGCATCTACGCGCTGCGATTGCGACGCGAGGCCGACTCGCGGAGCCGTCTGTTGCTGGAGTTTCTGAAAAACCGCTTCGGCCCGGTCCCTCCCTGGGACCAGGCACTTCAGAGCGGCTTCAAGCGGGAGTGAGGATAGAACGGTCAGGCACCCTGACCTTCGATCTCCTGGGTGACGCCCCAGCCATCAAGCACCCCACCGAGGGGTTCGACCAGGTATTCAAGATCCTGCTCGAAATCGCCGATGCCATCGAACGTCGCATACATCACCTTGCTTACCTGCAGATTCCAGCTTCCGTCCTCACGCGGAAACACCTGGGTATTGATGGTTTCGCCGCGAAAGTTCTGCGCGGCCCTCTGAGCGCGGTCCTGTTCGGAAAATACCGCATAGAACTCGATTGGATGGACTCGGGCGAAATCGAAACCGCCCTCCTTCATCCGGCGCAGAACGGTGCTGCTGACATCCTCGTGGAAGGTGGTGCTCATAAATCAACCTCCTCTCATACCTGGATGAAGTTGCCACGAGCTCAGCGGGAGATCGGCTCCGTCGTCAAGACATCGGGCAAACGGGAGTCGCAACAGCTAGTCGAAGTGACGCGGTGGACGCAGTCCACGCTGACAAGCTAGCAGGCCGCGGTGCCAACTGCGAGGGCTTAATTAACCCCCGGCCCAAGCGCGCGGCCTCGCTCCAGTAGAACCCGGAAAAGTCCCGGCAGTTCAACCCAGACGCTGGATGCAAAAACGGCCCGCACCGTTGCCGGGCGGGCCGTGGATCAAGCACAGCGCGTGTTACTGCGCCGTTATCACGATCTGGAATCAGTCGTTGCTGGGCTTGGTGATCGCATGCAACATGTATTGCGGCAGAGCAAAAGCGCCAATGTGCACATGCGGGTTGTAATACCGCGTAACGATGCCGCTGCCGGCGAAGCGCTGCATCAGAGCTTCCAGCGGCAGCTTGCGGCTCTCGGCACTGCACGCGCCCCAGGCAAAGGACATGGCCCCACCGATGTAGGTCGGCACGGCCGCCTGGTAGAAATGCCAGTCGGCGAACAGGCCCTGCATGCGTTTGGCAGTGGTCTGCAGTTCACCCAGTTGCATGAACGGCGTACCGTTCTGCGCAACGAGAATGCCACCTTCGTTCAGGCAGCGGCGACAGGCCTGGTAGAAGTTCTCCGAGAACAACACTTCACCCGGGCCGATGGGATCGGTGGAGTCTGAAATGATGACGTCGAACTTCTCTTCGGTGGTCGCCACGAAGTGCATGCCGTCATCGATCACCAGATTCAGCCGCGGGTCCTCGAAGGTGCCGGCGGAATGATTCGGCAGGAACTCCCTGCACATCTCCACTACGGCGCCGTCGATCTCGACCATGGTGATGCTTTCGATATCGCGATGACGTGCCACTTCACGGAGGATGCCACCGTCGCCGCCACCGATGATCAGCACCCGGCGCGCCAGGCCATGAGCCAGGATCGGCACGTGGGCGAGCATCTCGTGGTAGATGAATTCGTCGGCTTCGCTGGTCTGGATCACGCCGTCCAGGGCCATTACCCGGCCCATGCGCGGGTTCTCGAATATCACCAGATGCTGATGCTCGGTGCGCATCTCGTGCAGCAGCTTGTCGACTTGGAACCGCTGCCCGTATCCCTCGTAGAGAGTTTCCTGAAAGTCGCTCATGGGTTATCTCCCTTGACCGGCGACGAAGCAGCGCTCCGCCGCATGATGGCAATCTGGCTTGACGGGCGATGCAGCCTGCCTGCCGAAAAGAGGCGCATTCTACGTTGGCCAAGATGACAGCGGAAACCGCAGGCAGCAAAAGCACACTTCGGGACGACAAGGCCATCGGGAGATCCTAGAGTCTGGTCATGAACGAAATCATCCAATTGCCCTACCTCGAACCCTGGGAATGGCAGCAGTTCCACCGCCATTTCGCCCTGCGCCTGTTGCCCGGCGTGGAGCGGCTGGACGTTGACGGCTACGCGCGCACGCTGCGACTCGGCGAAGCCTGCGGTTGGCTCCACGTGCGAGCGCAGGCCGACCGCCCGGCGCTCGAACTGACGCTCAGCGACTCGCTGCAACAGGCTACCCAGCCACTCGTCGGGCAGGTTCGCAGGATGTTCGATCTGGATGCCGACCCGCAGGCCATCGCCACACATTTCGCTAGCGATCCCGCGCTCGGCCCGTTGATCGCCGCGAACCCCGGCCTGCGCCTGCCAGCGCCTATGACCCGTTCGAACAGGCGGTGCGGGCGGTGGTCGGCCAGCAGGTCACGGTCAAGGCGGCGGTGACCATTACGCGACGTCTGGTGGAACGCCTCGGCGAGCCGCTGCAGGACGCGCTACCGGGCCTGGAGATGCTCTTCCCTACCGCACAAGCGATAGCCGATGACCCGCTGGACAATATCGGCATGCCATCCAAGCGAGCCCAGGCGCTACGCCGGCTCGCTGCCGCGGTGGCCGAAGGGGCGCTGCAGCTGCATGTGGAAGATGGTGCCGATGCGCTGGTGCAACGACTCTGCGAATTGCCAGGGATCGGTCCCTGGACCGCCGAATATATCGCGCTACGGGGCTTCGGCGTCGCGGACGCCTTTCCCGCAGCCGATCTCGGATTGCTGAAAGCGCCACTGTGGGGCGCGGATGGCATCAGCGCCAAGGCGCTGGCCGGACGCGCCGAAGCCTGGCGTCCGTGGCGGGCCTATGCGGCCATCCATATCTGGAACAACTATTCCAAAGCGGCCAAGGTTGGCTAGGGCGGCGCGATGCGCGTCAGTACCTTGGGCGGAGTCGTCAGCGGACGCTCCAGGATCAATCCCTCGCCCGACTGCGGGAAGATGCCCGTCAGCGCGGTGATGTTGACCTGGTGAGTGACCAGCACCGCCACCTCGCCGGCCGGAAACTGCTCGACGGCCTCGCGCAAGGCTTCGGTATGCCAGTGCTCGTTTGCGGGCGACGTGAAAAACGAATCCAGCGCAGGCAGTGGTTCCACCCGGCCGAGCGCCATCTGCTCCGCGGTCTCCAGCGCACGGCACCAGCGACTGCTGAACAAGCGCACTTCATGCAGACCCGCTTCGCGCAGCCGCGCGCCCCAGCGTCGGGCCTCATCCCGGCCGCGCTGATTCAGATTTCGCTGGGTTTTGCAGTCTTCGAGAACGAAGCCTTCGGGATCGCCGAGACCTGGCGCGCTGGCGTGACGCATGACAAGAATCGCCCGCCCCTCGCGCAATGCCTGCCAGGCCGCCGCGTCGTCAGCCCGAAGCGGCTCGGCAGCAAGCGCCAGCAGACTGATCAGCAGACCGCTGCGCCACATGTGTCACAACCGCGCCTTGCCGAACGGTCCGGCTGCTACCGCCCACATGATCAGACCGACCACGGGCAGCAGCAGGATCACACACGACCAGACAACCTTGCGCCCGACCTCGATGCGGCTGCGCCACACATAAGCGATGGCGAGGACGTCGAGCACGAGAACTACGATGGCCAGCGGGCCGCTGAGGCTTTCCATCAACGGCTACCGATACGGCCCACGCGCGTCGGGGCGATTACCACGCGGCCCCATGATTCCCCAGATGATCAGGCCAAGCACTGGCAGCAGAACGATCAGAAGCACCCAGAGCACCTTCTTGCCCCCGGTGCTGTCGCTGCGAACGATGCTGATGATCGCCCAGATATCCAGTATCAGGATGAGCAGGCCGAAAATACCGCCGAAGGCATCTCCCATGGGTTCGCTCCTGTTTGGGTGAGTACCTAATCTAGGATGCCAGCGCGGCGGCAGGGTTCAGTAATCGCCCGGTGGCTCAATAGCGCCGCGGGTCGATCTGCGCAAAGCTGGCGACGGTCTCGTGCTCACCGAGGGCGCCGCCATCGCGGCCCAGCCCACAGACGCGCATGCCGGCCTGCTGCGCGGCATCGAGTTCTTCGACCACATCGGAAAGGAACAGCACCTCGACGGCTGGCACGCCAATGGCTTCGGCGATGCGCTGGTAGGAGGCCACCTCGCGCTTGTGCCCGCTGGTGGTATCGAAATAACCGGAGAACAGCGGCGTCAGGTCGCCGGCCTCGGAACAGCCGAAGATCAGCTGCTGTGCCTGGATCGAGCCTGAGGAATACACGTACAGCGCATACCCCTGCGCCTTCCACTCACGTAGCGCAGCCACTGCGTCCGGATAGACGTGCCCCTTGAGCTGGCCGGCCCGATAGCCCTCGGCCCAGACCATGCCTTGCAGCGCCTTGAGCGAGGTCGCCTTGCGATCGCTGGCGATCCAGCCGAGCAGTATCTCGATGACTCGCTCGATATCGGCATCGGACTCACCGCTTTCGCCGCGCACCGCCTCGAGCTGCGCAGCGACCGCAGGTTCGCCGGCGTGGCTGCGGATATACGCCGGCAAATGCTCGCGCGCATAGGGAAACAGCACATCGAAGACGAAGCTGACGGCGCTGGTGGTGCCTTCGATATCGGTGAGGATCGCCTTGATCGGCATCTCAGTCGTCCAGCCGCGGGAACTGATCGGCGATGCTTTCGCCGGTGAATTCCGCGACCCAGCCTTCCGGGTTGTTGAACAGGCGGATCGCGACGAAGTGTGGCTCTTCACCCATGTCGAACCAGTGACGCGTGCCGGCGGGCACGGAGATCAGGTCGTTCTTTTCGCACAGCACGGCGTAGACCATGTCATCGATATGCAGGGTAAACAGCCCGCGCCCGGCAACGAAGAAGCGCACTTCGTCCTCGGCATGGCGATGCTCGTCAAGGAACTTCGCACGCAGTTCGTCCTTTTGCGGGTGATCGCGGGTCAGGCTGATCACATCCACCGTGACGTAGCCACGCTCGGTCATCAGCTTGTCGATCTGCGGCCGGTAGGCAGCGATCACCTCTTCCTGGCTGGCTCCGGCGGCGATTGGTGCGTTGGCCTCCCAGCGCTCCAGCTGCACACCGACCTTGGCCAGCGTCGGGGCGATGTCTTCGAGGTGGGTCAGCACCTTGAGCGGCTGATCGGGTCGGGTCTCGTGATAGACGCTGAGGACACTCATGTTCGGCTCTCCGAAAAGGTCGTCTGACCGGTCGCTACCGGGCAGGCTGGAATTTATCTGGGCTGCAGGGCACGCATCTTCAGTTCGCATTCGAACAGAAATTCGAATGCCTCGATCTGTCGCAGCGCATCGCTCATCGTCTCGCCCCAGGTGTACAGGCCGTGGCCGCGAATCAGGTAGCCGACGCAATCGGGATGCTCGTCAAGCCACGGCTGCACCCTGGTGGCCAGGGCGGCGATGTCCTGATCGTTGTCGAAGATCGGCACCAGCACCTGCGATTCATGGCTCGAGATGCCGCTGAAGGCCTTTTGCAACTCGTAATCGGCGAACACCAGCGAATCGGCCAGGGCGACGCGGGACAGCACCGTGGCATTCACCGAATGGGTGTGCAGCACCGCGCCGATCTCCGGTTTCCAGCGATACAGCTGGGTATGCAGCAGTGTCTCCGCCGAAGGCCTCTTGCCCTCCTCCAGGCTGTTGCCGTGCATGTCCACGGCCAACAGGTCATCGGCAGTCAGCTCGCCCTTGTGCCTCCCGGAAACGGTCAGCAGCAGCTCGGCGCTGGTCAGGCGCGCCGAGTAGTTGCTACTGGTCGCCGGCGACCAGCCACGGCCATACAAGAAGCGGCTGGCGTCGATGATCGCCTGGCTCAGGTGCTGGCGGGCGGCAGTCATGCACGGTCCTCCTGCAAACGGCAGGCAATGATAGCGGCTGCGGCCAGCGCCGCCAGACTGGCGATGGCGAACGACCAGCCTGGTCCCAGACCGGACCAGGCGTAGCCCGCGTAGAGCGCACCCAGCGCTCCACCGATGCCGGACAGGCTGGCATACAGCGCCTGGCCCTGGCCCTGCTGGCGATGGCCGAAACTGCGCTGGACGAAGTGAATGGCGGCGGCGTGGAAACTGCCGAAGGTCGCCGCGTGCATCAGCTGCGCGACCAGCAGCACGGCCAGATGCTCGGCGAACTGCCCGAGCAACATCCAGCGCAGCGCGGCGATCAGGAAGCTGGCCAGCAGCACCTGACGCAGCGAGAAACGCTCGAGCAGCCGCGCCATTACCAGGAACAGCAGGATTTCCGCGACCACGCCCAGCGCCCACATCAGTCCGATAAAGCTGCGGCTGTAGCCCAGTGCTTCCAGGTGAATACTGAAGAAGGTGTAGTACGGACCATGGGCCAGCTGCATCAACGCCACGCAGCCGTAGAAGGCCAGCACGCCAGGCCGCCGCAGCTGGGCGAGAAACCCGCCCCGCCCGGCCACCTCGGTACGTTGCCGCGGATGGGCGTTGGGCACCCAGGCGCTGCTCAGCACGATGCCGATCATCACAACGGCTACCGCAGTCGGGTAAAGATCGAGGCTCAGCCGCTGAAACAGCAGCCCGAGCCCTACCACCGCGAAGATGAAACCGATGCTGCCCCACAGCCTGACCTGGCTGTAGCGCTCAGTCTGCTCGTGCAGATGCGCCAGGGTGATGACTTCGAACTGCGGCAGCACCGCGTGCCAGAAGAACGCATGCAACGCCATCACCAGCGCCAGCCAGGCAAAGCTCTTGTCGAAGAAGATCAGCCCGAAGGACAGCAAGGTGCACAGCGCGCCGAGACGGACGATTTCCAGCCGGCGACCGGTTGCATCACCCAGCCAGCCCCAGAGATTCGGCGCCACGCAACGCATCAGCATGGGAATGGCGATCAGCTCGCCGATCCGCTCCGGCGAGAAACCTAGATGATCGAAGTACAGGCCGAGAAACGGCGCTGTGGAGCCGAGCAGGCCAAAGTAGAAGAAGTAGAAACCGGACAGACGCCAGTACGGCAGAGCAGCGGCCATAGGCTACAAGCTACCGACTGCGGACAACGGCCGCCTTATGCTGCCGCCGTCGGTCTGCCGTCTACGGCCCGGATTCACAGTTGCGGCAGCACCGGGGTGAGCACTTGCACATCGGCGTTCTGCCCACGGTGGCGCAGCAGGTGATCGAGCAGAACGATGGCCATCATGGCCTCGGCGATCGGCGTGGCACGAATGCCGACGCAGGGGTCATGGCGGCCCTTGGTGATGACCTCGACCGGCGCGCCATTCACATCGATCGACTGCCCTGGCGTGGTGATGCTGGACGTGGCCTTGAGCGCCAGGTGGGCGACGATCGGCTGTCCCGAGGAGATGCCACCGAGAATGCCGCCGGCATTGTTGGAGAGGAATCCCTGGGGCGTCAGCTCGTCACGGTGCTCGGTGCCACGCTGGGCTACCGAGGCGAAACCGGCGCCGATCTCCACGCCCTTGACCGCGTTGATGCTCATCAGCGCATGGGCCAGCTCGGCGTCCAGGCGGTCGAAGATCGGCTCGCCAAGGCCCGGCGGTACGCCATCGGCGACCACGGTGATCTTCGCGCCCACCGAATCCTGATCGCGACGCAGCTGGTCCATATAGGCCTCCAGCTCCGGCACCTTGTCCGGGTCCGGACTGAAGAAGGCATTCTGCTCGACACTGTCCCAGGTCTTGAACGGGATCTCGATCGGACCGAGCTGGCTCATGTAACCGCGCACCTGGATGCCCAGGGTCGCCAGATACTTCTTGGCGATGGCACCGGCCGCCACGCGCATGGCGGTCTCGCGCGCGGAGCTGCGGCCACCGCCGCGGTAGTCGCGCAGGCCGTACTTGTGGTGATAGGTGTAGTCGGCGTGGGCCGGACGGAACAGGTCCTTGATCGCCGAGTAGTCCTTGGACTTCTGGTCGGTGTTGCGGATCAACAGGCCGATGGGGCAACCGGTTGTCCTGCCTTCGAAGACGCCGGAGAGGATTTCCACCTCGTCGGCTTCCTGGCGCTGAGTGGTATGCCGGCTAGTGCCCGGCTTGCGGCGGTCGAGATCGCGCTGCAGATCGTCCAGCGACAGCTCCAGCCCGGGCGGGCAACCGTCGACGATGGCCACCAGCGCAGGACCATGGCTTTCGCCGGCAGTGGTGACGGTGAACAGCTTGCCGTAGGTATTGCCGGACATGCAGGACGCTCCGCGATCGACCGAAAAACAGGGGCCGGAAGTATACCTGAGGCCGCTACGGTGTCATCGCTCCTGTTGCCGGCGCATACTGACCTTTGCGTCGATTGCCGCGTCCAACCTGCTCCGTGACCAACGAAATCCTTCCATGCGTGCCCTGCTGAT
>DNMQ01000477.1 GCA_003488145.1 Pseudomonas sp. | reverse complement strand
CGCACGGGGAACATCCAGCTGGCGAACGATGCTTTCCAGAGTGCCGATCAGCTCTGGATCAGCGAGAAGGACCAGCGCGTTCAGGCTTTCGTCGGCGCGGATCAGGATGTTTTGCGGCCGGGCAGAGGTGGCGGATTCGCCGCTTTCGGGGTTTTTCAGACCTTCGGAAATATCACCCAGGGTCTCGGCCAGGGATTTCGCATCGTTGTGGCGCAAACGGATAACGCGCGTGTTGGCCGAACGCGTGGTTGGCGTGTCGAGCGATTGGGCCAGTGCCGCCAGCTTGCCTCGGGCCTCGCTGGGGCCAATGAAGATCAATCGGTTGGTGCGTGAATCGGCGATGATCTGCACGCCGGAGGTGGTTTTCGCATCACCACGCATCAGCGAGTTGCGCAGCACTTCAGCGATATCCATCGCCCAGCCGTGCTGCAGATTGAGCACGGCGTAATCGTTGCTCTCAGCGCGATCAAGCTGGCGCACCAGGTCCTCAATGCGCGCGATATTGGCGCTGCGATCACTGATGATCAGTGCATTGGCCGACGACACTGCAGCAAGATGGCCGAACTGTGGGACAAGTGGGCGGATCAGGGGTATCAGTTCGGCCGCGGAAGTGTGCTGCACCTGGATCACCCGTGTTTCCAGTTGGTCGCCGCCGGTAGGCCCGCTGCCCGCTTCGGCCTTGGCCTCAGCGTTCGGAACTACTCGGGCGACATCGCCCTGGGTCAGCACGCTGAACCCGTGCGTCGCCATGACCGAGAGGAACAGCTGATACACCTCGCTCAGCGACAGCGTGGCATTGGATACCACGCTGACTTGCCCCTTCACTCGCGGATCGACGATGAACGTCTGTCCGCTGAGCTGGCTGATCTGATCGATGAAGGCGCGGATATCCGCGTCCTTGAGATTGATGGTCCAGCCGTCCTGTTGATTGGGGCTTGGCTCGATACCGGGTTCGACGGCAAGCAAAGGCAGAGGGGCGGCCAGCAGGCCGGTGGCGAGCAGGGCAAGCAACGGGCGCGAAAAAGGCTTCGGCATCGGTCAATTGTCTTCCGTGGGCTGATCGTTGGCGGGGGCGGCATCGGGTTGGTTGACGGCTTCTTCCAGCTGCTGACGCAAGGCGTCCATCTGCTGCTGCATCAGCTGCGTCTCCTCGTCCGATGGCTCGGCATAGGGTGGTTGATCCTGATAGGGCGCTTCGGTCATCTCCTCGGGAATGTAGCTGGGCGAGCGTACCTGAGGAAAATGCAGCACTTCGATGGCGCCGTTGCGCGCCAGCTCCACGCGATCAGGGTATACCTGATGCAGACTGACGCCACTGGCCAGCTCTTCGCCCTGCCAGTAGAGCCGTGGCGGCTGCCCGTCGACTTGAACAATGGCGCTGGAGCGCTGCGGATCCATGTGCACGAAGCTGCCGCGCAGGGTAAAGCCGCTGGCAGCCGCGGTGGGCGCGTAGGAGTCAGAAGGGGTCGCCGAGCCGAACAGTATTTCCAGCCGCTGCATATCGGGCTGACCCAGATTGCCGGCTTGTTGTTCATAGACGTCGGTGGGGGTAGGGGCGCGAGACAGGTTCATCCATTGCTCGATCTGCATCGCGAGGTAGAGCGCGAACACGCAGAGCAGCACGGTACTGATGATGAGTGGGACGTAGCGGCGGTAGTTGTCCAGTTTTCCCGGCAGTGGCAAGCGAAATACTCCGTGGCGCTTTTGTTGTTCGGTTCCCTGTACGCAGGTTGCCTCTGTCAGGCGTTACAGCATTTCTAGAACACTTTCGGCACTGGCGCAGCGAATTTGCCGGCACGTGCGACGACTCGATGATGGGCCGCCAAGATTACAAAGCGAGGTGGCAGCTCCTGTTGACCACGGTTCAGTAAAAAAAATTCAATGCTGTTGTTGACTTAGCTTAGGGGGGTGAGTAAATTGCGCGCCTCGCAAGGCGATCGGCTGATTAGCTCAGCTGGGAGAGCACCTGCATCACACGCAGGGGGTCGGCGGTTCGATCCCGTCATCAGCCACCAACCTTTGTGAGATTACGGACGAAAGTCCGGCCGACGCGCAGCGGTAGTTCAGTCGGTTAGAATACCGGCCTGTCACGCCGGGGGTCGCGGGTTCGAGTCCCGTCCGCTGCGCCATACATCGCCACCTTTCGACTGAAGGTGGAACAAGGAAAGCTGCCAAGGGCAGCTTTTTTTGTGCCTGTCGAATAGCGATGTGATTGGTGAACCCTGCACTATCCAATCCCCGTCGGCGACCCGTTTCGGCGGAATCCTATGGCCTCTCGCATTTGCCAAACAGCGCGTCGAGCTCCGCTCCAGAGGCTGCGTTGGCAAAACCATCGAATCGTCCATGCTCGGCGATGGACCGTGCCGCCTGCAGAAAACCGGCCCACGCCGCTCTGGCCAATGCGCCGCCGACGCTGATGCGTCTGACGCCTAGGTCGGCGAGGTCCTGCACGGTCAGGTCGCTGTTCCAGCCAATCAGCACATTGACCGGCTTTGGCGAGGCTGCCGCGATGACGGCGCTGATCTGCTCGCGGGTTCTCAGGCCTGGTGCGTACAGGCAGTCGGCGCCTGCATCGGCATAGGCTTTCAGGCGTGCAAGGGTGTCGTCGAGATCAGGCCGATCGACGAAGAAGTTCTCGGCGCGGCCAATCAGCAGTGTTTCGCCTCCGGTAGCGTCGATCGCCTCACGCGCGGCGCACATTCGTTCGGTGGCCTCGGCAAGCTCGCGCAACGGCTCGCGCGGGTCGCCTGTGGAGTCCTCGATGGAAATACCCGCGACGCCGGTTCCGACCGCCATGTGCACGCTTTCGGCCACGCCGTCGGGCGTATCGGCGTAGCCACTCTCGAAATCGGCGTTCACCGGCAGATGGGTGGCTTGGACCATGTAGCGCATATGGGCCAGGACCTCGTCCCGCGGCATCTGACCGTCGGCGCGGGCACACGACCAGGCGTAGCCGGAGCTGGTCGTAGCCAGCGCCTTGAAACCGAGGCCTGCGAGGACGCTCGCGCTGCCGGCGTCCCATGGGTTGGGCAGGACAAAGCAGCCGGACTGGTGCAGCGCACGAAAGGCAGCACGTTTTTGCGACACACTGGGATGGACCATGAACCCTCCTGGTTGGTGAGATGGGTGGGGCACGACGCTTTTCGATTCGCCGCAGCGCGTCGTCAAAGACTAGATGGGATTCAGCGTGCCGTGGTTTTCAGAACACGCGCTGCAGGGTGCCACAGCGTTACTGAATTTCCCTGTGGGCGACCGTGAAATGTGCCGCCGTGATATCCGCGCTGGGCGCTTCGCTGTGCTAAGACGTTGCGTGGAGGCTGACGAGGGCGGGGCGGGGCGGCGCCGGCATCACCCCGTACATGCTCGCCTGACACTCCGTTTGCGCTCGCGTGTCCGGGCTTCTACAACGTAACGTGCAGCCACCAACCGCCCGGCAATGCCATAACGAGGATTTGATGACGACCGACAAGCAGCAATTTGCCAGCGACAACTATTCCGGCATCTGCCCTGAAGCCTGGGAAGCCATGGCGAGGGCGAACCAAGGCCACGACAGGGCGTACGGCGACGACCAATGGACAGCCCGCGCGGCTGATCACTTCCGCGCACTGTTCGAGACCGACTGCGAGGTGTTCTTCGCCTTCAACGGTACAGCGGCCAATTCCCTGGCGTTGTCGTCCCTTTGCCAGAGCTACCACAGCGTGATCTGCGCCGACATCGCCCACGTCGAGACGGACGAATGCGGCGCGCCGGAGTTCTTCTCCAACGGCTCCAAGCTGCTGCTCGGCAGGACCGAGCAGGGCAAGCTGACGCCTGCTGCCATTCGCGAGATCGCGCTGAAGCGCAAGGACATCCATTACCCCAAGCCACGCGTGGTCAGCCTGACCCAGGCCACGGAAGTCGGTACCGTCTACCAGCCCGCCGAGCTGCGTGCCATCAGCGACACCTGCAAGGACCTCGGGCTGCACCTGCACATGGACGGCGCGCGCTTTGCCAATGCCTGCGCTCACCTGGGCATGTCGCCCGCCGAACTGAGCTGGAAAGCCGGCGTCGATGTGCTCTGTTTCGGTGGCACCAAGAACGGCATGGCGGTCGGCGAGGCCATCCTGTTCTTCAATCGCGAACTGGCCACCGATTTCGAGTACCGCTGCAAGCAGGCTGGCCAGCTTGCCTCCAAGATGCGATTTCTGTCGGCACCGTGGGTCGGGCTTCTGGAAAACGGCGCCTGGCTGAGATACGCCGAACACGCCAACCGTTGTGCCCAGCTGCTGGCCGAGTCGATTCAACCGTTGCCTGGGGTCGAGCTGATGTTTCCGGTGCAGGCCAATGGTGTCTTCGTCAGCCTGCCGCCATCGGCACTGGAGGTGCTCAGGAACCGCGGCTGGATGTTCTACACCTTCATCGGCGTCGGCGGTGCGCGCTTCATGTGCTCGTGGGACACCAGCGAAGCGCGGGTACGCCAGCTGGCCGATGACATACGTGCGGCCGTAACCGACGCCTTGTAGCTGCCGACGATGTGCCCGCTCGCGAAGTGGCCTCGGCAATACGCGGGCAGCGGCTACTGAGCGCGGCTAGTCTGGATAAAATTGCCAGCGCTCTCGTGAAGTTAGTTGCTGGCTTGCTCGAGCAAGGCGCGGCGGAACGCCTGTGCCACAGGCCCGAGTGGCTCATCCAGCCGGTGCGCCAGGTAGGCTTCGGATTGCACCTCGCTCTTTCTGCCAAGGTCGGGAATGGCGACGCGCGCCAGCCGCCCTGAAGTCAGATCCTCCTCAACCAGCCATGTCGGGAGCCGTCCCCAGCCGAGTCCGGCGCGGATCAGTGCGACCTTCGCTTCCTGGGTATTCACCCGACAGGTGAAGGGCGACAGAACGCCGAATGAGCGGCCCTCGGAGAGTGGCGTGGGATCGGCAAGCACGATCTGCAGATGGCCGGCGAGATCCGGCACGCCGAGTGGCGCACGGCTGCCGAGGTCGGCCAGCGGATGATCGCTGCGTACGACGGCAATCTGCGCAATCGAGCCAATCGCCTCCAGCGCCAGCCGGGGATTGCGAAAATCCTCGCCGACGATGATCGCGAGTGTGCAGCGCCTCTCATCCAGCGCTGCGATGGGGCCGCCCAGGGCCTGTGACTCCAGGCGAAAGCTGGTGGAAGGAAATTCGACGCTGGCCCGGGTAATGGCGAGCGCCACCGATTCGATCGGAAACAGCGTATCCACCACCAGGGTCAGTTCCAGCTCGACACCCGCACCCAGCGCCCGCGCCCGAGCACGCATGGCATCGGCGCGCAGCAGGATGTCGCGTGCGTGGGCCAGCAGTGCCTGACCTTCCTGAGTGAGGACAGGGCGGTAGCCGCTGCGATCGAACAGCTGCAGGCCCAGTTCCGTCTCCAGATTCGCGATGGCATGGCTGATGGCCGATTGCACGCGCAGCAGCCGTGCCGCGCCGGACCGAAAGCTGCCGCTGTCGGCCACAGTTACGAACGTACGAATCTGATCCAGTGTCATGCCATCGAGCATGATCTGCTCCATAGATCGAGTTGATCGAAATTTAATCACTCCGCGAGAGCGTTTTTAGTCATTAGCCTGGCTCCAGTCAATGCCATCGGAGGACTGCAGCAATGACGAACGTACTGGTGCTCTATTACTCATCCTATGGGCATGTCGAAGCACTTGCCGATGCCGTCGCCGAAGGCGCACGCGAAGCGGGCGCGTTGGCAGACGTCAAACGGGTGCCCGAACTCGTTCCGCAAGAGGTCGCGCAGAATGCGGGGTACAAGATGGTCCAGCCCGCGGATACGGCGAGCGTGGCGGAATTGCCGAACTACGACGCCATCGTGATCGGCACGCCGACGCGTTTCGGCAACATGGCCGCGCAGATGAAGAACTTCCTCGATCGATGTGGCGGGCTATGGGCCGAGGACCGGCTGGTCGGCAAGGTGGGCAGCGTTTTCACCTCGACCGGCAGCCAGCATGGGGGCCAGGAGAGCACGATTCTGGCGACGCACACCGTACTGCTTCATCTGGGGATGGTTGTGGTCGGGCTGCCGTACAGCTTCAAGGGGCAGCTGCGGATGGATGCCATAACCGGTGGCACGCCCTATGGCGCCTCGACACTGGCCGATGACGGCAGCGGCGGTGACCGCCAACCGAGCGAAAATGAACTGCAAGGCGCCCGTTACCAGGGCTGGCACGTCGCTCGCGTGGCCGCCGCACTCGCCGCCAATCCGGTCGGGGTGCCTGAATGAGTGCCGCCCGGCAGCTCCGCGCGAGGCTGGTCGTCTGGGTCGTGCTCGGCAGCGGAGTCGTGGCGGCTCTGCACTTGGGCAAGGCTGCCATTGCCACACCGTTGCTACAGGCGGACCTTGGGGTCGATCTCGCCGGAGCCGGCTGGCTGACCGGCATATTCGCGGTGCTCGGCTTGCTCGGGGGAGCGGCGGCCGGTGCGGTGGTGGCGGCAGTCGGAGATCGGCGGGCCCTGCTGTTGGGGCTCGGGGTAACCGCGGTTGCCGGCGTCGCGGGCGCCGCCGCGCCGTCATTCGCGCTGCTGCTGATTTCCCGGCTGCTGGAAGGACTCGGATTCCTGCTCATCATCGTCGCCGGGCCGGCGATTCTGGAACGGCTGACGACCGGCGCTGCGCGGGACAGGGCCTTCTCGCTGTGGAGTTGCTTCATGCCGAGCGGGATGGCGCTGGCCATGGTCGCCGGGCCGCTGTTCCAGACATGGCAGGGGTTGTGGTGGACGGGTTCGGCGGTGGCGGTAATCGCCGCGGTGGCTGTGGGCTGCTGCATACCCGCTGGCGTTTCGTCTGGCATGCCCGGACGGCTACTGGGAAATATTCGGCGCGTGCTGTTTTCCCGAGCCAGCGTTTTGCTGGCGGTTGGTTTCGCGCTGTACAGCCTGATGTTCTTCGCCCTGTTCAGCTTTCTGCCGGTTCTGCTGATGGAGCGTATGGATATCTCATATCAGATTGCGGGGCTGTTGACCGCACTGGCCAGTGTGGTCAATGTCAGCGGCAACCTTGCTGCTGGCTATCTGCTCACGCGCGGCGCCGGGCGTGGTTCGCTGATCCTGTTCGCCAGCGGCGTCATGGGTGCGTCCGGGATAGGCATATTCCTGGGCTGGTTCGAACCGCACGCGACCTTCCTGCTGTGCCTGCTGTTTTCAGCCGTGGGTGGGTTGATCCCGGCCACGCTGCTGGCATCCGCACCGTTGGCTGCGCGGGAGACCTTCCTCGTTCCAATTGCGGTCGGCCTGATGATGCAGGGCAGCAACCTGGGACAACTGCTGGGCCCGGTGGTGGTCGGCGGCGTGACCGCGGCTTTCGGTTGGAACGCCGCCGGCCCGGTCGTGTTGCTTGCGGCGCTGGCCGCTGGCGTGACTGCGCTTCTTTTGCCAGCAGCACTGCAGCGCAGCGAGCCGGCGAAGAAGGGCAGCCCTGGGCGTTCCAGAAGCGGCGACGTCCAGTGCTGATCCGATACGCGCGGCGAGTCGTCCCTGGATAGCGGGCACTATGGCAGAACAGATGAGGCGATCCGGTGCCCTGAAAAGGGGCTCGGCTGTGACCGGTGCGTCACATTATGGTGCGCGGTTCCGGGATGGAGGCAGGACTAGAGCTCAACGGGTGGCCATGTGCCATCCATGGAGCGTTTCTTGCTGCGCATAGGTTTTCTGCCTTTCCTGCAGACCTCCGGGCGACAGCCTCAGCATTGTCGCAGCTCCGGGTCCATGCAGGATCAACACTTCAAGCCAGATCAATGACCCAAGAACTTTCTGCCAGAACCAACCGCCGGAGCAGCCTGCTCACCTGTGAGGTGTTGGACCGCTCGCGTGTGCTCGACACGCTGGTCAACAACCTCGAAGGCATGGCCTACCGCTGCCGCAACTACGCGCCCTGGACGATGATCTTCGTCAGCCAGGGCTCGCAAGGCTTGTGCGGCTACAGTGCTGCGGATCTGGTCGACGACAACGGCATCTCATGGGACCGGATCACCCATCCGGATGACCGGCTTCGCGTCCGCCGCTGCATCGATAATGCTGTCGCCGGAATGGGGCGATTCACCGTGCATTACCGGATCCGCACCGCCGCGGGGAACCTCAAATGGGTCATCGAGCGCGGCGTCGCGGTGCCCGATGAGCAGGGCGAGATCGTGGTGGAGGGCTTCATCGAGGACATCACCGCCCAGAAGGCAGTGCTCGAAGCGCTGGAGCAGGCCGAACTGCGTTATCGCAGCATCTTCGAGAACGCTTCGGAGGGCATTTTCCAGTCCACCCGCGATGGCCGCTATCTGGCCGCCAATCCTGCGTTGGCGCGCATTTACGGATACGACAGTGCGTCCGAGCTGGTGGCCGATCTCGCTGACATAGAGCGTCGCCTGTACGTCGAGGGTGGGCGTCGCGAAGTGTTCTGCCAGCTGATGGAGCAACAGGGCGAGGTGCTCAACTTCGAGTCCGAGGTCTATCGGCGCGACGGCACACGCATCTGGATATCCGAGAACGCGCACGTGGTGCGAGGCGCCAGCGGCGAGTTCATCTGCTACGAAGGCACCGTGCAGGACATCTCCGAGCGCAAGCATTATCAACAGCAGCTCGAACGTCAGGCCAACCATGATCTGCTGACCGGCCTGCCCAATCGCATCCTGCTCAACGACCGCATCGAGCAGGGCCTGGCCCGTGCGGCTCGCCTGGGCTACTACCTGACGCTGGTATTCATCGACCTGGACAACTTCAAGTTCATCAACGACGGGCTCGGGCATGTCGCTGGTGACGAGCTGCTCAAGAGTATTGCGGCGCGGCTGGCCGGTAGCCTGCGCAGCTCCGACACCGTGGCGCGGGTCGGTGGGGATGAATTCGTGCTGGTGCTCAGCGATCACTACCGCATCAGCACAGTGATCTCGCTATTGGAGCGTGTGCTGAACGAAATCCGCCGGCCGGTCATGCTCGCCGGTCGCGAGTTTCAGGTCGGCGCCAGCCTGGGTGTGGCGATGTTCCCCGACGACGGCGAGGATGCGCAAAGCTTGCTCAAACACGCCGATATCGCCATGTACGCGGCGAAGAAGCGTGGGCGCAACAATTTCCAGTTCTTCACCCACGATCTCAACCGGATCGCCGATGAGCGTCTGAATCTCGAGGCCGCCATGCGCGTGGCGCTGGAGCGCAACGAGTTGTCGGTGCACTACCAGCCGAAGGTCGATGCGACGCGGCGGATTGTCGGTATCGAGGCGCTGGCGCGTTGGACCCACGCGGAGCTGGGGGTCATAGGGCCGGATCGTTTCATCCCGGTGGCCGAAGAGAGCGGGCTG
>DNMQ01000103.1 GCA_003488145.1 Pseudomonas sp. | reverse complement strand
GGTCACGTCCTGTATCTCGGCCGCCGGCATGCTCGCCAGCACGGTCCAGGGGCCGCCTTCGAAGAGGGTCGCGACGCTGTAGATTTCCTGGTCGGCATCGCTCCAGTAGCCGCCCGTGCCGTTCTGGCTGATCAGCTCGGCTACCGTTGCAGCGGCCTGGTCGGCCTGCCGCAGATTGGCCGGCGCGACCAGCCATTGGCGTTTTTCGTCGAGCAGCGCGAGCGAGCCGGTTTCGCCGATGCGAAAGCGCGCCAGGTTGTCGAACTGGATCCGTTGTGCGTCGGTGTAGTCGAAGCCGACGAACAGCACGGCGATCACCTGGCCGGCAGGGTCCTTCACCGGCGTGTACTGAGTCATGTAGTGCCGGTCGAAGAGGAACGCGCGGCCGATGTACTGCTTTCCACTGAGTAGCAGCGGATACGCCGGGTGCTGTCGGTCCAACAGGGTGCCGATCGCGCGGCTGCCGTCCTGCTTGGTGACCGAGGTGCTGACCCGCACGAAGTCGTCGCCCGTGCGCGCGAACACGGTGGCGACACCGGCGGTCATTTCGCGGAAGTCGTCGACCACGCTGAAATCGTTGTTCAGTGGCGCGCCTTCATGCATGAGCGCTGGCGTCATGACGCCGCCGACGTCGATACGCTGATCGGTGGCGAGCTGCAAGCCATCGCTGAAGCGCTTTTCGAACAGCCCGCTCAAGCGCTGGGTGTTCTCGCGCAGGGTGCCGTGGAAGGTCGCCAACTGATCGGCCAGCAGCCGTGCTTCGCTGGCCAGATGCTGCTCCCGGGTGTTGAGGTTGGATGCGCTCAGCGAGCGAAGCGCGAAGACGGTGCTGCCGGTGATGACCACGGCAAGAATGAGCGCAAGCGCCAAGCCGAGTTGCGAGGCGATTCGAGCACGAGGCTGCTGCAAGGGATCTCCTGACCGAGCAGAAAGGATGGAAGGCATATGCTCGATACATTCGACGCTATCGGCTTGGCGACATTGATCTTTAGACGCTGCGACAGGCGTGTTGTGTGGCCTGCACCGGCTTCGGACCACCGGTAGGCCGTGCCGCGAACGTCACGGCTTTTGCCGCCTCCAATCGATACCGAGCCACCACTGACAAGCGAGGCAGGCGTGAAAACAGACGAGCTGCAGGCGGGCGAGGAGCCCGACGTGACCATGACCGACTCCGGCGAGAAGAACCCCGGCGAGGATCCGGATTTCGACGACAAGCCGACCCGACTGGACAACCCGGACGAGCCAGAGGTGCTGTCGGACGATCCGGACATCCAGGGCATCGACGGCTCCAACCAGCCGAGCTAACGCCCCAACGACCCGCCTGTGGCGGGCCGTCCCTACGCGAGGACATATGCATGGACATCTATCAAGTCAGACCCACCACGGTGGGCTGGGAGCTGGAAGACCAGCAATCCCATGAAACCGTGCTGCGCACCCTTACCAAGGACGAGATGTACAGTGCCCTGGACGCCTTCATGGATGGCCGCACAGCGTCGGTGGAGGTCATCGGTCGCGACGGTGAGGTGGAGGAAGAGCGGCCCTATCCGGGCAGTCATCACCTGTGATGCGGCAGGGCAATTTCCTTCAATAAGGCGATCTCCCGCGCCGGGTAGCCTGCGGCCTTCCTAATCCAGGCAGGCACCGCTTCTCATGGAACTCTATCTCTCGATGGCCGCCTTCGCCCTGGCGTCCTCCATCACGCCCGGGCCGGTCAATCTGGTAGCGCTGAACTGCGGTGCGAGGTTCGGCTTGCGTGCCAGCGGCCGACACATCGCCGGCGCCACCCTCGGTTTCACCCTGCTGTTGCTGCTGATCGGACTCGGCCTGTACGAGTTGCTGGAACGCGCCCCGGTATTGCTGCGCGGCATTCAGTGGGGCGGTGTGGCCTTTCTGCTCTACATGGCCTGGCGCCTGGCCGCCGATGACGGACGACTGCAACCTCAGAGTGCCACAAGTGGCCCCTCGCTTTTGCAGGGTGCGCTGATGCAATGGCTCAACCCCAAGGCCTGGCTGGCGTCGGTGGCTGGCATGGGGCTGTTCGCGGCGAACGGTGATCTGCTGCGGATCTGGCTGTTCGCCGGCCTCTACTTCCTGATCTGCTACGCCTCCATCGCCTGCTGGGCCGGCGCCTGCGCCTTGCTTGGTCGCTATCTGCAGGAACCGGCGCGGGTTCGCTGGTTGAATCGGAGCATGGCATTGCTGCTGGCCGCCAGCGCGCTCTATCTGCTGCTGGGCTAGTGCCGTGCGGCCCTGGCGACACGGTCGCGGTACTGCCCGGGAGTCGCCGCCAGCTGGCGCTTGAAGGTGCGCTGGAAGTGCGCCTGATCGGCGAAACCCGCGGCCAGGGCCACCTCCGCCAGCTCACGCCCCTGGCGCAGCCAGTGCTGGCTGCGCTGGATGCGACGGTTGAGCAGATAGGCATGCGGGGTCATGCCGTAGTGCTGCCTGAAGGTGCGGATCAGATAGGACGGTGACAGCGCGGCTGCCTGGCAGATGTCTTCCAGACGCAGCGCCTGGGTACAGTGTTCGGTAATGTAGTCGGCCGCCCGTCGCAGCTGTTCGACGGGCTCTGCGCCGGGGCTGGCGGCTGCCGGGGCAAGGGTCTGCTGCAGCAGCGTGAAGTACTCGACCGCCGCGCTCTGCCGCTGCAGCGTGTCCGCCTGCGCGTCGAGCAGGGTGGCGTACAGCCTGGTCAGCCCGGTGAATAACGCCGGGTCGAGGCTCTGGATCGGCGTGTAGGGAATGAAGCGGCCGTCGGCGCTGACGCCCAGTTCATGTTGCAGCGCGCCCAGCCAGCCCGTGTCGACGTAGAACATCAGGTACGACCAGGGTTGGCCGTCGATGGGGTTGCAGGCATGCACCGTTTGCGGATTGATGATCACCACGGCGCCGCGGGCGATCCGCTGGCGTGCCGTGCCGTTGAAGTAGGTGCTGGCGCCGGCGGTGATCGCGCCGATGGAAAAGGTCTCGTGACAGTGCGGCGCATAGCAGACCCTGCGCCCATCGGCGACCGCCCGCGCCTCGAGGAAGGGTAGGGCGGCGTCGCGCCAGAAGCGTGGCTGGCTGTCGTCCGGATTGTTCACGTTGTGCCTGCGTCATCGATACGAAACTGTAGTCAGACTCTAGCAATCATTCGGCGCTCTGGCATGCTCGACGACCAGGTTCGCCATTTCAGTCCCGGCCAAGGAGTTTCCATGCGTCCGACCCTCGCTTTCACTACACTGCTGTCGCTGGCTGGCTGTTCATCCTGGCAGCCCGATGCCGAGGACATCGAACCGGTGCCGGCCGAGCGGGTGCTGGCCTACCAACAGCCCCTGGAGAACGCCGGTGAGGTGGTGGTGACGCGGGATTTCGGCTTGCGTGGCGGCGGCTGCTACATCGCAGTGCTGATCGATCGTGAGCTGGCGGCGCGCATCCACGTCGGCGAGGTGGTGCGTTTTCAGGTGCCGGCCGGTGCGCGGATCGTCAGCATCGGCACCGATCCGCTGGACGACACGCTGTGTGGCAAGCTCAGCCTGCGCCGCGAGAAACTGGCGCAGGTGCAGGCGGGGCAGACGCTGGAATATCGCGTCATCAGCGACAACCGCATTGGCTTCGATATCGTGCCGGTCGAGCCCTGATGCGGCGGATTACTTGATCACCGTCCGCGCAGTCTTCAGATAGTCCGCGCTGTAGCTGCTGACTTCGTCCGCGCTCTCGGCTTCCGAGGCGATGTGGATTTCCTCCAGGGTGTCGTTCAGCCCGTCCATTTCCTCGACGATTTTCTCCAGCGCCGCTTTCATCGTGTAGGTCAGTTCGTGGATCTGCGCCATGTTCTCCGGTGTCTGCTCCTGCGCCAGGGCCTGGTCGAGGCGGGTGTTGTATTCGGAGAATTGCTTCACCGCCTCGGCCAAGTTGCTAGGTGGCGGTGCCTCCGCGAAGGCATGGTTGGCGACGATGGTGGTCAGCGCCAGAGCGGCGGTCCGGATAAGCGTTTTCACGACAGGTCCCTTGCTGAATTTGGTCGGGCGCGAAGGTATCACCTGCGGGTACTGACGCTGTGTAGTAGCGCACAGTCTGCGCAGCGCCATTAGTCGCATGTCTTATCGCATGGACCGTCGGGGCAGTGAAGTTCAACGGCAGTGCAGGCGAGGCTACTGCTGCGTCGGTGAACCGACCTTGCTGCGCAATGTGCTGCCCGGGCGCTCTGGCATGCAGCTTGCGATGATTTTTCATTAAAGGGCGACCACGCTTGGCCGATATGATCTCGCGTGCTGGCATTTCGCCTGTGCTCGGCAGGCGTCTCTAGACCCAACAACAAGATCACGCTCCCGCTTCCTCTTCCGCGATTCGCGTCCTGCAACAGGACCACGCGGCACGTCCCTCGCCCGACGCGCCGGTTCGACCGTTATGCCTCACTTTTGCCAATTTGCCGCTTCTCACGAACGGCACGCCATATGGAAAAGAACGAATGATGCAGCAACTGACAATCCGTGCCCGCCTGCTGATTCTGGTCGGGGCCATGCTTGCAGCCTGCCTGGTGATCGGGCTGACCGGGCTCAATGCCCAGCAGCGCAGCGTCGCCGGGCTCAACACCGTGTACCTGGATCGCGTCGTGCCGCTGCGTGACCTCAAGCTGATCGTCGACCTGTACGCGGTGAAGATCGTCGATACCACCCACAAGACTCGCAGCGGCATGCTCAGCTACGGCCAGGCGCGTGACGAGGTGCGCAACGCCCGCGCCGAGATCAACCGTCTCTGGAGTGCGTACCTGAACACCCGACTGGTTGACGCCGAGCGACTGATCGCGACGCGCATCGAAACCCTGATGAAGGCCGCGGACGAACCACTCGATGCGCTCGAGCGTACGCTGGACCGGCACAGCGAAAAGCGGCTGGCGGCGTTCGTCATCAACGATCTGTATCCGCTGATCGATCCCATATCAGAAGGCTTTACCCAGCTGATCGAGCTGCAACTGGGCGAGGCCAAGGCCGAGTACGAACAGGCGCAGGCGCTCTATCAGCGTAATCGCCTGTTGAACATCGGCCTGTTGCTGGCGCTGCTGGTTGGCGGCGGTCTGTTCGCCACGGTGATGTTGCGCAGCATCAGCCGGCCGCTGGAGGAGTTGAAGCAGGCCGCGGCATCGGTGGCAGCGGGTGATCTGAGTCGCACCATCGAGTGTCGCGGCAAGGACGAAATCACCGAGGTGCAGCAGTCGATCCGTCAGATGCAGCGCACCCTGCGCGATACGCTGCAGGACATCCAGGGCTCGGCGACCCAGCTGGCGTCGGCTGCCGAGGAACTGCACGCGGTCACCCAGCACACCGCCCAGGGCATCCATCAGCAGAACGAGGAAGTGCAGATGGCCGCCACCGCGGTCACCGAAATGTCCGCCGCGGTGGACGAAGTGGCCGGCAACGCCAACCGCACCTCCGATGCTTCGCGCGATGCCGAGACGGTCGCCGACGACGGACGCCGCCAGGTGACTGCCACGCGGCAGACCATCGACCAGCTGAGCGACAAGCTGCAGCAGACCGCGGCCACCGTGACCCACCTGGCCCAAGAGGCTGCGAGCATCGGGCAGGTGGTGGATGTGATTCGCGCGATCGCCGACCAGACCAATCTGCTCGCGCTCAACGCCGCCATCGA
>DNMQ01000104.1 GCA_003488145.1 Pseudomonas sp. | reverse complement strand
GAGCTGGCCATGGCCGGCTATCGCGCCGGGACCAGCGAGCTTGAAACGGTGCTGGCAGCGCGCAACGAGCTGATCGAGACCCGCCTTGAACACATCGACCTGCAAGGTCTGGTAGCCATCGCGGCTGCGCGCCTGCACTTCGCTTACGGAGAAGCCAAATGAGCCGGAATGTTCTCGCAAGCGTCACCCTGGCCGGGGTGACGGCGCTGATCGGCGCGGGTGCCGGCTACTGGCTGGCCAGCTCTGATGACCAGGTTTCCGAACCACTCGCATCCGCGGTCGAGAGTGACGCCCAGGTGCTGTACTGGTACGACCCGATGGTGCCGCAGCACCGTTTCGAAAAACCCGGCAAGTCACCGTTCATGGATATGGACCTGGTGCCGCGCTACGCCAACGAGGACGGCGATGCCGCCACCATCAGTATTGATGCCGGCATCACGCAGAACCTTGGTATTCGCCTGACAACCGTCCGCCGCGGACAGCTGCTGAATGTGATCGAAGCGGTCGGCGTGCTCGAATACAACGCGCGTGATGTCGCGCTGGTTCAGGCTCGAGCCGGCGGGTTCGTCGAGCGCGTCTATCGGCATGCGCCAGGCGATGTGCTGGACAAGGGCGCAGCGCTGGCCGACCTGTTGATTCCCGAGTGGTCGGCCGCTCAGGAGGAATACCTGGCCCTGCGGCGAATCGGCGAACCAGCGCTGCTGGCGGCCGCACGGCAGCGCCTGCGTCTGGCCGGCATGCCGGCATCGACCATCAGCCAGCTCGAGCGCAGTGGCAAGGTCAACGCGTCCATTACCATTTCCACCCCGATCGGCGGCGTACTGCAGGAGCTGGATGTTCGCGAAGGGATGACGCTTGCGGCCGGTGCGCCGCTCGCGCGGATCAATGGGCTGGACAGCGTCTGGCTGGAAGTGGCGGTGCCAGAGGCGCAGAGCCAGGGTATCCGCGTCGGCCAGCGCGCCACTGCGCGGCTGCCGGCGCTGCCGGGCCAGCTCATCGAGGGTGAGATCACCGCGGTGCTGCCGGAAGCCAATGCTGCAAGCCGTACCCTGCGTGTGCGGGTAGAGCTGCCCAATCCGGACGGACTGCTGCGGCCCGGGCTGACGGCTCAGGCCAGCCTGGCCGGTGGCGACGATGCGTCGGTTCTGCTGATTCCCGGCGAGGCGGTCATTCGAACCGGGCGTCGCAGCCTGGTGATGCTGGCCGAGCCCGGCGGCCGCTATCGTCCGGTGGAAGTCGAGACCGGGCGGGAGAGCGGCAGCCAGACTGTCATCCTCCGCGGCCTGGAGGAAGGTCAGCAGGTGGTTGCGTCCGGCCAGTTCCTGCTGGACTCCGAAGCCAGCCTGCGCGGCATCGTCGCGACGCCCGCGACCAGTGATGTGCAGCACGACCACGACCATGGCCATGCTCAGCCGGCCCCGACGCTGCATGAATCCGAAGGCCGCGTCATGGCACTCGCCGATGCCCGCGTGAAGATTGCACACGGCCCGTTCCACACGCTTGGCATGCCCGGCATGACCATGGCGTTCGCGGTGGCCGATGCGGCATTGCTGCAGGACATCGAGGTCGAAGACCGGGTCCGTTTCGCCGTTCGGGAAACCGATGCAGGCCTGCTGGTCGAGCGAATTCAGCCGCTGGAGAAGCAGCCATGATCGCCGCGCTGATTCGCTGGTCCGTCCTCAATCGGTTCCTGGTGCTGATGGCGACATTGCTGATGACTGCCGTGGGCATCTGGGCAGTGCGTACCACGCCGATCGACGCGCTGCCTGATCTGTCGGACGTGCAGGTGATCATCCGCACGCCCTATCCGGGGCAGGCGCCGCAGATCGTCGAGAACCAGGTGACCTATCCACTGACCACCACCATGCTTTCGGTGCCTGGGGCAAAGACGGTGCGCGGCTATTCGTTCTTCGGCGACAGCTTCGTCTATGTGCTGTTCGAGGACGGTACTGATCTCTACTGGGCGCGTTCGCGGGTGCTGGAGTACCTGAGTCAGGTGCAGAGCCGGCTGCCCGCCAGCGCCAAGCCATCTCTCGGGCCGGACGCTACCGGGGTCGGCTGGATCTACCAGTACGCGTTGGTCGACCGCAGCGGCACGCACGATCTCGCGCAACTACGCAGTCTGCAGGACTGGTTCCTCAAGTACGAACTCATCACGCTGCCCAACGTGGCCGAGGTGGCGACCATCGGTGGCATGGTCAAGCAGTATCAGGTCGTGCTCGATCCACTGAAGATGGCCAGCCTTGCCGTCACCCAGGCGCAGGTCATCGAGGCCATCGGCATGGCCAACCAGGAAACTGGCGGCGCAGTACTCGAATTGGCCGAAACCGAATACATGGTCCGCGCCTCCGGCTACCTGCAGACGCTCGAGGATTTTCGCCAGATTCCACTGCAGCTGAGCGCCAGGGGCGTGCCGGTCACGCTGGGCGATGTGGCGCATATCCAGCTCGGCCCGGAAATGCGTCGGGGCATCGCAGAGCTCGACGGGGAAGGGGAAACGGTCGGCGGGGTGGTGATCCTGCGCAGCGGCAAGAACGCGCGGGAAACCCTGGCCGCCGTGCACGCCAAGCTCGAAGAGCTGAAAAGCAGCCTGCCCGAGGGTGTCGAGATCGTCACCACTTACGACCGCAGCGAGCTGATCGACCGCGCGGTGGAGAACCTCAGCTTCAAGCTGCTGGAGGAATTCGTCGTCGTCGCACTGGTGTGCGGCATCTTCCTCTGGCACCTGCGCTCTTCGCTGGTGGCGATCGTCTCGCTGCCCATCGGCATATTGATCGCCTTCGCCGTGATGCGTTACCAGGGCATCAACGCCAACATCATGTCGCTGGGCGGTATTGCCATCGCCATCGGTGCGATGGTTGACGCGGCGGTGGTGATGATCGAGAACGCGCACAAGAAGGCCGAGGCCTGGCGCCACGCCAATCCGGGCAAGGAGCTGGAGGGTGAAGAGCACTGGCAGGTCATGACCAGCGCAGCGCAGGAGGTCGGCCCGGCGCTGTTCTTCTGTCTGCTGATCATCACCCTGTCGTTCATTCCGGTGTTCACCCTCGAAGCGCAGGAAGGCCGTTTGTTCGGCCCGCTGGCCTTTACCAAGACCTATGCCATGGCCGCAGCGGCGGGGCTTTCGGTGACCCTTGTGCCGGTGCTGATGGGCTACTGGATTCGC
>DNMQ01000102.1 GCA_003488145.1 Pseudomonas sp. | reverse complement strand
AGCGGCACGATGACCAGCTTTCGGTACTGCGCCATGATCTGGAAACGGTTGTTGAGGATCGCCATGGCGCTGTCCATGTCCAGCTGCTGCTTGCCCTCGATGCGGTGGGCGATCGGCGCGGTACGGTTGACCTTGGCCAGCCGCAGCAGGCTGAACAGGCGAATCCAGGCCCAGCCCATGTCGAACTCCCATTTGCGCACCGACAGCTTGGCCGAGTTCGGATAGGTGTGGTGGTTGTTGTGCAGCTCTTCGCCGCCGATGAGGATGCCCCAGGGCACGAGGTTGGTCGCCGCATCACGGCATTCGAAGTTGCGATAGCCGACCGCGTGACCGAGACCATTGACCACACCGGCGGCCCAAAACGGAATCCAGATCATCTGCACGGCCCACACAGTGAGGCCGAGCGCGCCGAACAGCGCCAGGTCGATCAGCAGCATCAGCACGATGCCGGTATTGGGAAAACGCGAATAGAGGTTGCGCTCGATCCAGTCGTCCGGGCAGTTCTTGCCATAGATACGCAGGGTTTCCTCGTTCTTCGCCTCCTCCATGTACAGCTCGGCGCCCTTGCGCACGACCGTAGTCAGCCCCTTGTGTACCGGGCTGTGCGGATCGTCGGGGGTCTCGCATTTGGCGTGGTGCTTGCGATGGATGGCAGTCCACTCGCGGGTGTTCATCGCCGTGGTCAGCCACAGCCAGAAGCGGAAGAAATGCTTGAGCGCCGGATTCAGCTCCAGCGAGCGGTGCGCCGAGTAACGGTGCAGGTAGACCGTGACGCTGACGATGGTGACGTGAGTCAGCAGCAGCGTGGTCGCGATGAGTTGCCAGACCGACAGGTCGAGTAAACCGGTGTGCCACATAATAACGGGGTGCCTCTTGCAGAACGGTGCGCCAGCGACCTCCGCTGGCGTCCACCTGCCTTCAGCCTAACACCAGGTGTCGGCGAGTCTAGGAAACGGCCCGACCGACCGTCTAAAAGCTGGTGATTTTTTAGCCAGATTCGGCTGCAATCGCTACGCTTCGGTACGTGGCGCCATGCTGACGTGTATTCCCGAAAGACGCTACCGACCGTACTGGCATAGCGCTATCATTGTTTCTTTTTTGTCTTGGAAAGTTGCGGCTCATGCAAACGTCGTACATCGAGCGCAGCACCTCGCGCCTCTGGCCGGCCCGCCGATGACGCATGCCGGCATCACCACACCCCACTGGATATTCACGCTCGGCAGCCTGCTGCTCGTGCTGCTGTTCGGCAGCCTGGCATTCAATGACTACCGCGCGCGCGATGCCGCCTGGCACCTGGAAATCGACACTCACGGCGAGCTGCAGAGCCTGGCGCTGCAGAGCGCACAGCTCAATCAGCGGCGGCAGGCCGACATGGTCGCCACGGCGCTGGCCGGCAATGCCGAAGTGCTGCGCCAGGTACGCCAGATCGATACGGCGCTACGTGATGGCCAGGCCATGGACGATGCACGTATCGAGCTGGCACGTCAGCGTCTGCGCGCCGCGTTGAGCCCGGCCTGGAGCGCCATGCAACGCCACGGCGCGTTGCAGTTGCAGATCTTCTGGAGCGACGCTGGGGTCGCCCTGCTGCGCATGCAGCAACCGGAGCGCTTCGGTGACGCAATGGCGGCGCAGCGCTCGATGCTGCGCCGCGCGATGAGCGAAGGCAGCATGCAGTACGGCATGGAGGTCAATGCGCTCGGCGCCAGCAGTCGCGCCATCGTTCCGTTGCGTGCCACCGACAGCGAGTCCGGCGAGATCATCGGCGCCCTGGAAGTCGGCTACAACGTGCTGCCGGAATTGCCCGAGCTGGGCGATCAGCTGGCTGCCGGGCTGGCGCTGGTGGTCAATCGCCAGGCACTGCAGGCGGCAGACGTGGAAGCCCCCAGCGGCGTGCAACTGCGCAGCGACGGCGACTGGCTGCTGATCGAACATTCGGCGACACAGATTCTGCACTGGGCGCAGCAGAGCATGCTGCCCGAGCCGGAGAGCGGCCTGGCCTTGCGCCTGCTGAGTGCCGACGGCCGCACCTACATGCTCAACCAGATTCCCCTGCACAGCGACCGTCGGGCCCAGCCATCGGCGCCGCTGCTGGCAGCGGCGCTGGTCTGGCGCGACATCAGCGCGATGCAGCAGGAGCATCAGCAGGCCGAGCGCCGGCTGTTGATCAAATGGAGCCTGGCCTGGCTGATCGCCGAGGCGCTGCTGCTGACCCTGGCGGTGCTGCTGCAACGGCGCATCGGCGCGCAGCTGCAGCATCAGTTCAGCCAGCAACAGCAGGGCCGTCGCCGCCAGCGCCTGCTCGACCGCGCACAGAAGATCGCCAGCCTGCTGCCCGGCGTGGTGTTCCAGCTCAAGCGCTTCGCCAACGGCCGTTATGCCTTCCTCTATGCCAGCGAGGGCGCACGTGACCTGTACGGCATCGACCCGCAGCGGCTACTGGAAGATGCTTCCCAGGCCCTGGTGCACGTTCACCCGCAGGATCTGCCACGCCTGAAAGCCGCACTGCTGCGTGTGGCTGCTGGGTCGACAACCGGCTCGGTGGAGTTCCGCATCCAGCATCCGCAACGCGGTCTGCTCTGGGCCGAGGGACGTGCCACCGCCGAGCGACGTCCTGACGGCACCGTGCTCTGGCACGGCTTCGTCACCGAGATCACCGAACTGATGGAAGCCACCCGCGCGCTGCAGAAGAGCGAGAGCCGTTACCGCGCCATGGTCGGCAACCTCCCGGGCGTGGTCTACCGCTGCCGCAACGACGGCCGCCGGCGCATGAGCTACCTGAGCGACGGCATCGAACGCCTGACCGGCTACCCGGCCAGCGATTTCGTCGGCGACCGCGTGCGCAGCTACGCCAGCCTGATCCACCCAGACGACCTCGAGCTGGCCCGGCAGCACGCCGAGCAGGACACCTTCGAGGGCATCTACCGACTCACCAATGCCGAAGGCCGGACCGTCTACGTGCGGGAAAAAGCCCGCGTCCTGCACGAGCGTGACGACCCGGTCGGCTGGTGCGACGGTTTCATCTGGGACGTCACCGATCAGGCGCTGGCCAAGGAAGAGATGCAGGAGCGCGAGCGCTACCTGAGCATGCTGATCGACAACGTGATCGACGCCATCATCATCATCGACGCCCGAGGCATCATCGAAACCTTCAACCATGCCGCCGAACAGATCTTCGGCTACAGCGCCGCGGAGGTCATCGGCCGCAACCTGTCGATGCTCATGCCCGAACCGGACCGCTCCGCCCACGACGGCTATCTGGAAACCTACGAGCGACGCGGCATTCCCCGCGCGCTGGAGCAGAACCGCGAACTCACCGCCCTGCGCCGGACCGGCGAAACCTTCACCATCGAACTGCGCGTCTCGCAGATCAACCACCACGGCGAGCGCCGGTTCATCGGCCTGGTGCGCGACATCACCGAGCGCAAGCGCATCGAGCGGATGAAGAGCGAGCTGGTGTCCATCGTCAGCCACGAGCTGCGTACGCCACTGACCTCGATCTCCGGTGCCCTCGGCCTGATCGTCGGCGGCGCGCTGGGCGAGCCTTCACCGAACATGCGCCAGATGATCAGCATCGCCCACCAGAACAGCCTGCGCCTGGGGCGCCTGGTGGACGACCTGCTGGACATGGACAAGCTGGTCGCCGGCAAGATGACCCTCGACCTGCGCGCGCATGCGCTGCCGACGCAGCTGCAACAGGCAATCGCCGCCAATCAGGGCTATGCCGCCAAGCACGGTGTCACGCTGGAGCTGCTGCCCGCGCCGGACGTGCAGCTGATGGCAGACGACGACCGGTTGCAGCAGGTACTGGCCAATCTCATCTCCAATGCGGTCAAATTCTCGCCGCAGGGTGGCACCGTTACGCTCGGCAGCGAGCGACGCGATGACTGGGTGCGAATCTCGGTACGGGATCAGGGGCCGGGCATTGCCCCTGAATTCCACACACGGATATTCCAGAAATTCTCCCAGGCCGACTCCTCCGACAGCCGCCAGAAGGAAGGCACCGGCCTGGGCCTGGCCATCAGCAAGGAACTGATCGAACACATGCACGGCCGGATCGGTTTCGATTCCGAGCCCGGCGAAGGCGCCTGTTTCTGGTGCGAATTACCCGTCGCGCCGCTGGCGCAAGATCAATCCTGATGCTTCCGTTAAGCGGACGCGCACGCAAACGACCCCCGGAGGCACAATGGCCGAGCTAAGGCGCATCCTGCACGTTGAAGACGATCCGTCGATTCAGGCGGTGACCAAACTGGCCCTGGAGGCCGTTGGCGGATACGAGGTGCTGTCCTGCTCCTCTGGTGCACAGGCGCTGGAGGAAGTCGAAGCCTTCGCCCCCGACTTCATCCTGCTCGACGTGATGATGCCGGGCATGGACGGCCCGCAGACGCTGCTCAGGCTGCGCGAGCGCATCGACCTGGAACGGATTCCGGTAACATTCATGACCGCCAAGGTGCAGCCGAGCGAGATCGAGCACCTGCGCAAGCTGGGCGCGCGCGACGTGATCGTCAAGCCGTTCGACCCGATGCAGCTGGCCGAGCAGATTCGCAGCATCTGGCTGAGTGGCCGATACTAGGCAGAACTGCTTAAGCCCCGGTCGTGTCACGCTACCCGATCCGGACGCCCCTCACCGAACCAGCAAGGCGCCGACGATGGAGTCACCGCAACACAGCACGACGCCGATGCCATCCACCGTCCAGCCGCGCGAGCTGTCACGCCTGGCGGCGTTACTGCGCTACGAAATCCTCGACACCCCCGAAGACAGTGCATTCGATGACTTCACCGCGCTGGCCGCGCAGATGTGCGATACGCCCATCGCGCTGATCTCGCTGGTCGACGATCATCGTCAGTGGTTCAAGAGCCGCGTCGGCCTCGACGTCAGCGAGACCCCGCGGGAAATCTCCTTCTGCACCTACACCATCGCCGGCGAAGAAATCTTCGAGGTGCCGGATACGCTGCAGGACCCGCGTTTTTGCAACAACCCGCTGGTGCTCGGCGACCCGCATATTCGCTTCTACGCCGGCACGCCACTGACCTCGCCGGATGGCTACAACCTCGGCACCCTGTGCGTGATCGACCGCCAGCCGCGGCGGCTCAGCGCGGAACAGCGCGAGACCCTGGAGCGCCTCGGACGCCAGGTGATCCGCCTGTTCGAACAGCATCTGCTGGCGCACCGCCACGCCGAGCAGGCGGCGCTGCAACAGGCCATCCTCGACAGTGCCTCCAGCGCAGTACTGGTGACCCGACCTGACGGCGTCGTCACCAGCGTCAACCCGACCGCCGAACGGCTGCTCGGCTACAGCGAACAGGCGCTGGTCGGCCATCCGCTGACCGCCGCGCTGTTCCGTCCGGAGGCGCTGCAGCGCCGGGCGCTGCTGCTTTCCAGCGAATTGCAGATGCCGCTCGAGGCCGATTTCTCGGTGCTGACCGCGCCGCTGCACCGCGGGCGACGCGACATGTCCGAATGGCGCCTGCGCCACCAGAACGGCAACGAGGTGCCGGTGCTGCTGGGCGTGACCGCGATCCATGACGAGCAGGAGCACCTGCGCGGCTACCTGATCAACGCCTACGACTTGGCCTATCAGGAGCAGCTGCAACTACGTTTGCAGCAGATCGCCGCGCAGGTGCCGGGCATGCTCTTCCAGTTCCACTGGCGCGCCGATGGGGCGTCGTGCTTTCCCTACGTCAGCGAAGGCGTCGAGCAGACCTACGGGCTCAGCCCCGGACAGCTGGCCAGCAGCTTCGCGCCGATCGTCTGCCGGGTCCACGGGCCCGACCGCAGCGCGCTGCTGATCAGCATCCGCAAGGCGGCAAACGAACTCACGCCCTGGCACAGCGAGCACCGCGTCGAGCACCCGCGCAAGGGGCTGATCTGGGTCGAGGCGCGGGCCACGCCGCTGCAACAGGTCGATGGCTCGGTGCTCTGGCATGGTTTCGTCACCGATATCACCGCGCGCAAGGCCGAACAGCTGGAGCTGGACAAACAGCAGGAGATGAATCGGCGCCTGCTCGAGGCGCTGAGCGAAGCGGTGATCGCCTGCGACGCCGAGGGCAATCTGACCCTGTTCAACGAGAAGGCCAAGCAGTGGCATGGCGCCGATGTCGCCCCGTTGTCGCCGAGCGAATGGGCCAGCCACTACCGGCTGTACCGCGCCGATGGCGTCACCCCGCTGGAACCCGAAGAGATTCCGCTGCGCCGCGCCCTCAATGGCGAGCATGTCATCGACCACGAGATGGTGCTGCTGAGCAATGGCGCACCGCGGCACGTACTGTCCAACGCCGACCCGCTGTACACCTCCGATGGCCAGCGCATGGGCGCGGTCGTCGTGCTGCACGACATCACCGAACGCAAGCGCATCGAACGCCTGCAGCGCGAGTTCATCTCCACCGTCAGCCATGAGCTGCGCACGCCGCTGACGTCCATCACCGGCGCGCTGGCGTTGATCTGCTCGAACGTCATGGGCGAAGTGCCCGAGTCGATGCACGAACTGCTGGAGATCGCCCAGCAGAACAGCCAGCGCCTGAGCGCGCTGATCGACGACCTGCTGGACATGGACAAGCTGCACGCCGGCAAGATGCGCTTCGACATGCTCGAACAAGCGCTGCAACCCCAGCTGGAGCTGGCCCTGCGCAGCAACGGCAGCTACGCCGAACGGCATGGCGTGCAGCTGCACCTCGGCGCCTGCCCGGCAGTGAGCGTGACGGTCGATGCCATGCGCCTGCAGCAGGTATTGAGCAACCTGCTGTCCAATGCAGCGAAGTTTTCCCCTGCCGGAGAACGGGTCGATCTGTCGGCCCGGGTCAGTGACGGCAAGGTTCGGGTCAGCGTCCGAGACCAGGGCCCCGGAATTTCCGATGAATTTCGTGCGCGGGTATTCCAGAAGTTCGCCCAGGCAGACTCGTCCGACAGCCGCCAGCAAGGCGGAACCGGGCTGGGCCTGGCGATCACCAAGGAGCTGATCGAGCACATGGGCGGGCAGATCGGCTTCGAATCCGAGCCCGGCCAGGGCGCCTGCTTCTGGTTCGAACTACCCGCACAAGACCAGGCCAAGGAGAGCCCGTGATGAGACAGCTCAAGCGCATCCTGCACGTCGAAGACGTACCGTCCATCCAGGTGGTGACCCGCATTGCTCTGGAAAAGCTCGGCGGCTTCGAAGTGCTCAGCTGTCAGTCCGGCCAGGCCGCGCTCGACCAGGTGCAGGCCTTCGCTCCGGACCTGATCCTGCTCGATGTGATGCTGCCGCAGATGGACGGCATCGAGCTGGTTCGCCAACTGGCCGATCTGGTCGACCTGCAGCAGACGCCGGTGGTGTTTCTCACCGGCCATCTGCAGCCCGAACGGCTGCAGGAGTTGCGTCAGCTCGGCGTGCGCCAGGTGTTGGGCAAGCCCTTCGACCCGCTGCAACTTGCCACCCAGTTGCGGCAGATCTGGGAGGCCGAGCATGGATGATCGCACCCGCCTGGCGCTGCAGGCGCAACTGGCGCAGCTGGAACAGCAGTTCGGCGAGCGCCTGCAGGCCGACCTGACCGACCTCGCCACGCTCGCCCAGGATCTGCAGCAGACCCGTGCCACCGCCAGCCGCCGGCTAGTGATGCTGAGCATCCGCGAGCGCCTGCATCGGCTGGCCGGCGCCGCCGGCACCTTCGGCTTCGCCAAGCTCGGGGAGCGCGCCAGGCAGCTGGAGCAGCGGGCTGACCGCTGGCTGGATTCGGCCAAGCCGGGCAGCCGCGCCGCCGAGGCCTTCGCCCGCGCGGTGCTGCAGTTGGCCGGCGAAACCCCTGGCCAGGAACGCGACGGCGCGGCGGAACTGCCGGAGCACCACGAGGAGCCTGCACCCGGCTGTCGCATCTACCTGATGAAGGCCGATCCGGTCGCGGGCGCCAGCATGGCGGTGACCCTGCGCAACTTCGGTTATCTGGTCAGCCAGTGGCCCAACTTCGCCGCACTGCAAGCGGCCGTGGCCGATGAACTGCCCGACGCGCTGATCGTCAGCGTGCAGCAGGACAGCGATTTCGACGCGCTCGCCGCTCTGCAGCAAGGCCTCGAGCAGCCACTGCCGCTGCTGGTCATCCACGACCGGGCCGATTTCGCCAGCCAGCTGGCCGCGGTGCGTGCCGGCGCCCAGGGCTTCTTCGTCCGCCCGCTGGATATCACCCAGCTGGAGAACAGCCTGGAGCGCTGCCTCGATCGGCAGCAAGGCGAACCGTTCCGCGTGCTGATCGTCGATGACGACGCCGAGCTGGCAGCACGCTACAGCCTGGTGCTGCGCAACGCGCAGAT
>DNMQ01000101.1 GCA_003488145.1 Pseudomonas sp. | reverse complement strand
CTCGAAGCAGAAGTCGTGCTGGCGGACATCTCGTTCGATGCGCTCGAGGTGGCCAACCGCAACATCGAGCAGCATGGTCTCGAAGAGCGCGTCTACACCGTGCAAAGCGATGGTTTCGACGGGCTGCCCAATCAGCGCTTCGACCTGATCGTGTCGAACCCGCCTTATGTCGACGCCGAGGATTTCGCGGATATGCCAGATGAGTTCCATCATGAGCCGGAGCTCGGCCTGGCGTGCGGCAACGATGGGCTGGACCTGGTACGTCGCATGCTTGCCGAAGCCGCAGATCACCTNNGAAGTGGATTTCACCTGGCTGGAATTCACCCGTGGTGGACATGGCGTATTCCTGCTGGCCGCACAGCAATGCCGAAAGCATCAGGCACTGTTCCGCTCGCGCCTGGCGGAGAGCTGATCGGTTTTCTCTGGAAGGGCGTAGCGTTCGAATCTTCTACTCCTCGCCAGTCCGGCCCTGCATGGCCGATTGGCGAATCTCGCTGAGCATTTGCCCCGCATGGTGGTCTGCATAGAAGTCCGATCGGGAATCTGTGCCGCTGGCTGGCTGCAATTCCGATCGGTCAGTGTTCGAGCCGTCATTCACTGACCATTGAAGTGGACAGCCCATGCCAGGCATCACCGTAGAACCCACCACTTTTTCCTTGTTCGGCGCCCTGGGCGATCTTGCGTTGCGCAAGCTGTTTCCGGCGCTTTACCAGCTGGATCGTGCCGGTCTGCTGCATGGCGATACGCGAATCCTTGCGCTGTCGCGTGAAGGTGGTGAGCCTGAGGCACACAAGTCGCGAATCATTCAGGCGTTGCGAGCGCGCGTACCGGCTGGCGAACTCGACGAGCCGGCGCTCGAGCGCTTTGCCGAGCGGCTGCGCTACCTCACCATGGATTTCCGTCGCGGTGAGGACTACGCGGCGCTTCGAGAGTGCGTACCGCAGGACTTGCCCCTGGTCGCCTATTTCGCAACGCCCGCCGCGGTGTATGGCGACATCTGCAGGTTCCTCGCGGCGAGCGGGCTCGCCGAACAGGCCCGGGTCGTTCTGGAGAAGCCCATCGGTCACGATCTCGAATCGTCCAGGGTGATCAACGATGCCGTTGCCGAGCATTTTCCTGAGAGCCGTATCTACCGCATCGACCACTATCTCGGTAAGGAAACCGTCCAGAATCTGATCGCGCTGCGCTTCGCCAACAGCCTGTTCGAAACTCAGTGGGACCAGCACCATATTTCCCACGTCGAGATTACCGTGGCCGAAACGGTGGGCATCGAAGGCCGTTGGGGCTATTTCGATCAGGCCGGCCAGCTGCGCGACATGGTGCAGAACCACTTGCTGCAGCTGCTCTGCCTGATCGCCATGGATCCGCCGAGCAATCTCACCGCTGACAGCATCCGTGACGAGAAAGTGAAGGTGCTCAAGGCACTGGCTCCGATCACGGCCGAATCCATCCATCAGCGGGTCGTGCGCGGGCAGTACGCGGCGGGCAACGTAGGTGGCGTTTCGGTGCCGGGTTATCTGGACGAGGAGAATTCCAACGCGCAGAGCAGCACCGAGACGTTCGTCGCCTTGCGGGCCGATATCTGCAACTGGCGATGGTCCGGCGTGCCGTTCTACCTGCGTACCGGCAAGCGCATGGCGCAGAAGCTGTCGCAGATCGTCATCCATTTCAAGGAGCCGCCGTTCTACATCTTCGCTCCCGAGCAACGCGCGCTGATCAGCAATCGCCTGATCATCCGCCTGCAACCGGATGAAGGCATTTCGCTGCAAGTCATGACCAAGGAGCAGGGGCTGGACAAGGGCATGCATCTTCGCAGTGGGCCGCTGCAGCTGAATTTCTCGGAGACTTATAAAAGCGCGCGAATTCCGGATGCTTATGAGCGCCTGTTGCTCGAGGTGATGCAAGGCAACCAGAATCTGTTCGTGCGCAGGGATGAAATCGAATATGCGTGGCAATGGTGCGATCAGTTGATCGACGGTTGGAGCCGGCTCGGTGCTGAGCTCAAACTGTACCCGGCGGGTTCCTGGGGGCCGGTCGCTTCGATTGCACTGATCACGCGCGACGGGAGGGCGTGGTATGGCGATCTCTGAACTGGATCTTCCTACCTGTGTGGTGGCGCATAGTTCGGCCAATCCGCAGCGGCAAGCTGAACTGATGGCTGACAATGTGGCCAAGGCCCTGGCATATGCGGTTCAAACCCATGGCATCGCCAGTCTCGTCGTATCCGGTGGGCGCAGTCCGATTGCATTCTTCGAAGCCCTGTCGATACGAGAATTGAACTGGTCGAAGGTGCAGATCAGCCTGGCTGACGAACGCTGGGTACCTGCGACCGATCCGGCCAGCAACGAAGGCTTGGTGCGGCGCCATTTGCTGCAGAACGCGGCACGTGAGGCGTGGCTGATCGGGCTGTACCACCCGGCCGAATCCCTCGAGCAGGCCGCATCACTCGCTGACCACGCCCTGGGGCAGCTGCAGCGGCCTATCGACGTGCTGATACTGGGAATGGGAGATGACGGTCATACGGCCTCGTTGTTCCCCGGCAACCCAAAGCTGGCGCATGCGTTGCGCGATGACTGCCTGGAGCGGTGCCTGCCGATGCAGGCGCCGGTCGATCCGCAGGCACGTCTGACAATGACCTATCCGCTGCTCGCTGGTGCTCGGATGCAGTGCCTGGCTATCCAAGGTGCTGACAAGCTCGAAACCCTGCGCGCGGCGCTGAATGTCGATCCGCTGCAGATGCCGATTCGCGCATTCCTGCATTCCCCGCTCGAAATCTATTGGTGCCCGTGAGGCCCGAGGACTTCCGCATGACCATGGACCAGAAGAACGCTCTGATTGAACGAATCTGTGTAGAGTCGAGGATTCTGCCGGTCATCACCATCGGTAGCGAAGAGCAGATCCTGCCTCTTGCTGATGCATTGGCTGCTGGCGGCCTTCGTACGTTGGAGATCACCCTGCGATCCAGTCATGGCCTGACAGCCATTCGACGGCTACGTGAAGAGCGTCCTGATATTTGTATCGGCGCTGGTACCGTTCTGGACCGACGCATGATGGATGAAGTGGAGGCGGCAGGGGCGCAGTTCATCGTCACACCCGGTTCCACGCGGGAAATCCTCGAAGCGGGGGTGAGCTGCTCGGTGCCACTGCTGCCAGGCACCAGTAGCGCATCGGATGTCATGGAGGGCTACGCGCTGGGTTATCGCCGCTTCAAGCTCTTCCCGGCAGAGATCTGTGGCGGCATCGCTGCGCTGAAGGCGCTCGGCGGCCCCTTTGCCGACGTGCGTTTCTGTCCGACCGGCGGCGTAAACGCAGCGAATGCCGCGCAATATCTGGCCCTGGCGAACGTGATGTGCGTCGGTGGTACCTGGATGATCGATGGTGTGAGCCTCAGTTCGGGCGACTGGGCCGGTATTCAGCAACGTACTGTTCAGGCGCTGGCCGCACTGGGGTGATCTCGCCAGCGCAGGTCAGGATCACTGCTACGCTGTGGTTGGTGCGTAGCCGCAGCGATGCGCGTATGATTCGCGCCCTTTCAATCGGAATGCCACACCGGGAGGTGCCCAGATGACCGAGCACGAAGAAACCACGATCCACGCCACGCACGGCGAGAAGCTGCAGAAAGTCCTTGCCCGTCTGGGCATCGCGTCGCGTCGCGACGTCGAAAAGTGGATCGTCGAGGGCCGTGTCAAGGTCAATGGCGCGGTTGCCACACTCGGCCAGCGTGTCGATTCCCATGACGCCATCGCGGTCGATGGCCGCCTGCTCAAGCGCGAAGAAACCAGCCAGGTGGTGCGGCGTGTGCTGATCTACAACAAGCCCGACGGCGAGATCTGCACCCGCAACGACCCCGAAGGCCGCCCTACGGTGTTCGATCGCCTGCCACGTCCCAAGGAGGGCCGCTGGATCAACATCGGCCGGCTCGATATCAACACGACGGGGCTGTTGCTGTTCACCACTGACGGTGAGCTGGCCAATCGTCTGATGCACCCCTCGTACGAAATGGACCGGGAATACGCGGTACGTGTGCGCGGCGAGGTCGACGACGAGATGATCGAGCGGCTGAAGACCGGGGTGATGCTGGAGGACGGTCCGGCGCGCTTCACCGATATCCAGGAAGCGCCTGGCGGCGAAGGCTTCAACCATTGGTATCACTGCGTGGTCATGGAAGGCCGCAACCGTGAGGTTCGTCGGCTCTGGGAATCCCAGGGGCTGGTCGTCAGCCGGCTGAAGCGTGTCCGTTTCGGGCCGGTGTTCATGACGTCCGACTTGCCGATGGGGCGTTGGCGCGAGATGTCGCAAGCCGAGGTGGACATTCTCAGCGAGGAGGTTGGCCTAAAGCCAATCGCCTTGCCGAGCATGAAGGCCAAGACGAAGGAGAAGATCGACCGCATGCAGCGCAAGGTGGCCAAGCCACTTGGGCGAGGCGAGCGGCGGTCACGTGTACTTCGTCCCGCCCACGAAGCCGACATGCCTGTAGCGGATAAACCGCGTGCGGCACGGGATGACAAGAACGAGCGCAAGCCGCGCGGCAGCGAAAAGCCGCGTGGTACGCCGGTCGCCGAGCGTCCGGGGGATACCCGCAAGGGCGGCAAGCGCCACGAAGGCGGCGGGCGCTCATCGGGTCCGGCGAGGAAGCCGGCCGGAGAAGGTCAGCGGCCCGGCTTCGGGCGCGAGCGTAGCAAGCGTCCCTGACCGGTCTGCAGCGCAGCGCAGTGAATGACTGCGCTGCGCGGACTTCATTGCGCGTCTAGCGCCTGGCCGTTGATGCCGGCGCTATCCGGACCCATCAGGTACAGATAGACCGGCATGATTTCTTCCGGCAATGGATTGACGAGCGGGTTCTCGCCCGGGTACGCCTTGGCGCGCATGTCGGTCCGAGTAGCGCCCGGGTTGATGCTGTTGGCACGCACCGGCGCGGTATCGTCCAGCTCGTCGGCCAGAACCTGCATCAGTCCTTCCGTGGCGAACTTCGATACGGCGTAGGCACCCCAGTAGGCGCGGCCTTTGCGTCCGACGCTGCTGGAGGTGAAGATCACCGAGGCGTCCTTGGAGAGTTTGAGCAGCGGTAGCAGGGTGCTGGTCAGCATGAACATGGCATTCACGTTGATCTGCATGACTCGCATGAAATTGTCGCCGGACAACTGCTCGATCGGCGTGCGAGGGCCAACGATCGCAGCGTTGTGCAGCAATCCGTCCAGGTGTCCGAATTCCCGCTCGATCATGGCTGCCAGCTCGTCGTACTGGTGCGGCAGGGCTGTTTCCAGGTTGAAGGGGATGACAGCGGGGCGCGGATGGCCGGCTGCTTCGATTTCGTCGTACACCCGATTCAGATTGTCTTCATTCTTGCCCAGTAACAGCACGGTGGCTCCGTGGGCCGCGTAGGCCTTGGCAGCAGCTTCACCGATGCCCCGGCCAGCGCCGGTGACCAGGATGATGCGCCCTGCGAGCAGGTCGGGGCGGGCGGAATACTCGAACATC
>DNMQ01000410.1 GCA_003488145.1 Pseudomonas sp. | reverse complement strand
TGAGGCTTTCCACGGTAGCAACGTCGATCGGCGACTACATGGCGGAGTCCTCGATGAAGTCGCCCAGGTGCGAATCCTCGTCGTAGCCGATGGGGGTTTCCATTGAGTTCGGCTCCTTGGCGATCTGCAATACCTTGCGGATCTTGTCCTCGGGCATTTCCATGCGTTCGCCCAGCTCTTCAGGTGTGGGTTCGCGACCCATTTCCTGCAGCATCTGACGGGAGATGCGGTTGAGCTTGTTGATCGTCTCGATCATGTGCACCGGGATACGGATGGTCCGCGCCTGGTCGGCAATGGAACGAGTGATCGCCTGGCGAATCCACCAGGTGGCGTAGGTCGAGAACTTGTAGCCGCGGCGGTATTCGAACTTGTCCACCGCCTTCATCAGGCCGATGTTGCCTTCCTGGATCAGATCGAGGAACTGCAGGCCGCGGTTGGTGTACTTCTTCGCGATCGAGATGACCAGGCGCAGGTTGGCTTCAACCATCTCTTTCTTCGCACGGCGGGCTTTGGCCTCGCCGATGGACATGCGGCGGTTGATGTCCTTGATGTCAGCGATGACCAGGTCGCATTCCTGTTCCAGCTCGATTAGCTTCTGCTGGCAGCGAACGATGTCTTCCTTGCGGTTGCCGATGGCTTCGGCGTACTTGCCTTTGCCGGAAGCCAGTTGCTCGGCCCAGTCGAGATTGGTCTCGTTGTTCGGGAACTGACGCAGGAAATCGGCGCGCGGCATGCGGGCGTCACGCACGCACAGCTGCATGATGGCGCGTTCCTGGGCGCGGATCTGGCTCAGGGCGTTGCGAACGCGCTCGACCAGTGCGTCGTACTGCTTGGGTACGAGCTTGATCGGCATGAACAGAATGGCGAGTGCTTCGAGCTCCTCGACGGCCTGCTGGCTGGCGCGGCCGTGCTTCTTCAGCGCCTTCTTGGCTTTCTCCAGCTGCTCGGCGACTGCGCCGAAACGCATACGCGCGACCTCTGGGTCGGGCCCGCCATCGCCTTCTTCCTCTTCGCTGTCGGAGTCGTCCTCTTCCTCATCATCCTTGTCGTCGGCCGCCGGCTTCGCGGTGGTCTGCGGAGTTTCCGGCTCGACCTCCTGAGGACCAGCGGCACCGTCGTCGTCAGGGTCGATGTAACCGCTGAGAATGTCGGACAGGCGGCCGCCTTCGGTGGTGACGCGCTCGTAGTCGGCGAGAATGCTGTCCACGGTGCCCGGGAAATGGGCAACGGCGCTCATCACTTCGCGAATGCCTTCCTCGATGCGTTTGGCGATTTCGATTTCGCCTTCGCGGGTCAGCAGTTCGACGGTGCCCATTTCGCGCATGTACATGCGCACGGGATCGGTGGTGCGGCCGATATCCGTTTCCACAGCCGCAAGAGCCGCGGCGGCCTCTTCGGCGGCGGCTTCATCGGTATCGGCTTCGGCCAACAACAGGGCATCGGCATCCGGGGCAACCTCGAATACATTGATACCCATGTCATTGATCATGCGAATGATGTCTTCCACCTGTTCCGGATCGGAAATATCCTCCGGCAGGTGGTCGTTGACCTCTGCGTAAGTCAGGTAACCCTGCTCACGGCCACGCTGGATCAACTCTTTGAGGCGGGACTGCTGTTGCGCTTTTCCGGACATATAACCCTATCCACTGAAGGTTCTGGCGGGCTGAAAACAAGCTGAGCATTATAGCTGAGCTAGGACCTCAGACGCCAGTTGAGGTCGGTGTAGCGGGTATTGCATTACGGCTCAGCAGGTTACGCAGTTGGTCTTTTTCCTCTGCGCTGAGTTCACCTTGGCGAGCCTTACGCAGCAGGCTTTCGAGTCGGCGTTCCCGCTGTCGGGCGGCAAGGCTATTAATGGTGTCGAAAAACTGCTGTTCAAGGTTATCGGCCGAGATCAGCCATTCTTTCTCTGCAAGTGCGCGTAAAAGTCGCCCTTGGTCGGTTCCATGCCAGCGGGCGATCAGCTGCAGGCTGCGCAGCTTCGGGTTCTTCTGCAGCGTGCCAAGCAGAGCAACAAGCAATTGTGCGTATGTGTCGTCTTCTGCGGCGAAATGGCTGACGTCCTCGACCTTCTGTGCTAGCTCCGGATGGTGCAGCAACGTTCGCAGCGTGGTCAGGGTCGGCGGCTCGACGGTAGCTGGCGTACGCGGACCGCGAGGTTTGAAGTCTGGTCGCTGTCCGGATTTTTTCCAGTCTTTCTTCCATTCCTTTTTTTCGCCGCGTTGTGGCTTGGGCGCTTCGGGAGGCTGGAAGTAGTCGGTCTCGGCGTAGTGCGAACCCGTGTCGTAATAGGCGGCGTCGTCGTACTCGACCGAATTGTTGTTGGGTGCGGTGGTTGGCGCTGCTGCCATATGCTGCAGTGCTTCCCCGTTCAGGCCAGTGATCTCGGTGAGACGCTGGCGCATCAATGCGCGCAGGTTTGCACCGGGAATCTTTTCGATAAGCGGCGCTGCCAGGGTGGCCAAGTGAGCCTTGCCTTCCAGAGAGCGTGGATCGGCTTCGTCGCTCAGTTGCTGGAAGAAGTAATCGGCCAGTGGCTGTGAGTGCTGCTGAATGCGCGCGCGAAATGCATCGGTGCCCTCGGCGCGGACCAGTGTGTCCGGGTCCTCTCCGTCGGGCAGGAACAGAAAGCGTGCGCGGCGGCCATCCTGCAGGTTCGGTAGCGTGGCTTCCAGTGCTCGCCAAGCGGCTTTGCGTCCGGCCGCGTCGCCATCGAAGCAGAACAGCACGCTGGGTACGATGCGGAACAGGCGCTTGAGATGCTCTTCGCTGGTTGCCGTACCAAGGGTGGCCACGGCGTTGCGCAAGCCTTGCTGGGCCAGTGCAATGACGTCCATGTAGCCCTCGACCACCATGATCTCGTCGATATCTCGGTTGGCCTGCCGCGCTTCGTAAAGGCCGTAGAGCTCCTGGCCCTTGTGGAATACCGGGGTTTCCGGCGAATTCAGGTACTTGGGCTTGTCGTCGCCCAGAACGCGACCGCCGAAGGCAATGACCCGGCCGCGGCTGTCGCGGATGGGGAACATCACGCGATCGCGGAAACGGTCGTAGCGTTTGCCGTTCTCGGCGTTCTCGATCAGCAGGCCGGCGTCGATCAGCGCTTTCTGCTGCAGCGCATCGCCGCCGAGATGCTTCATCAGGTTGTCCCAGCCGGGCGGGGCGAAGCCCAATCCGAAATCCCGGGCAATCACGCCGGACAGGCCGCGGCCCTTGAGGTACTCCACGGCCGACTTGCGGGTCGCGTGGCTTTTCAGGGCTTGGCGGTAGTAATCGGCGGCGGCAGCCAGCAGTGGGTAGAGCGGCGAATCGACCGGCTGGCGTGGCTTGTGTTTGCGGCCGCTTTCCTCGTGGGGGACTTCCATTCCCGCGCGCTTGGCCAGTTCCTCGACTGCCTGGGGGAAGTCCAGCTGGTCGTGGTCCATGACGAAGCCCAGCGCATTGCCGCCAGCGCCGCAGCCGAAGCAATAGTAGAACTGCTTGTCCGGACTGACGCTGAACGAGGGTGTCTTTTCCTTGTGAAAAGGGCAGAGGGCGCTGTAGTTCTTGCCGGCCTTTTTCAGTTGGATGCGCGAGCCGACCACCTCGACGATGTCGGAGCGGTTGAGCAGGTCGTCGATGAAGGATTGGGGGATCAGGCCGGCCATAGAGGTATCAGATTACGCGCGCATTGCATGAGCCGGAAATGAAAAAACTCCGGCCTTTCGCCGGCTGGCGAAGCGGAGTAAGCATGCAATGCAAAGCCCGGCCTGAGCCGGGCTTGATGCGACGTCAGCTGTACTGGATTAGTACAGACGGACGCTGCGGCGCTGCTCGCGCTGCACTTTCTTGGCGTGACGCTTGACTGCAGCGGCAGCCTTGCGCTTGCGCTCGGAAGTCGGCTTCTCGTAGAACTCGCGCGAGCGGACTTCGGCCAGAACGCCTGCTTTTTCGCAGGAACGCTTGAAGCGACGCAGTGCTACGTCGAAGGGTTCATTCTCTTTAACTTTGACAGCGGGCATCCAGGACTTACCTTCACTTGATTACCGGTGGCAACGCGCTTCGGCAAATGACTCGCAAGCACGCTGGTTTTAAGGGTTGCGGATGTTACCCGCTCCAATTGCGGAATGCAAAGCCCCTGATCGAAAAGCGCTGGTCGGTCGGACGGCCCGACGATTAATATGCACGGCTTCATTCGCCCTCCGGAAAGGTTGAACCCATGCTGGTGCTGGGGTTGGAAACGTCCTGCGACGAGACTGGTGTCGCGCTTTACGACAGCGAACAGGGCCTGCTGGCCGACGCGCTATTCAGCCAGATCGACCTGCATCGCGTCTATGGCGGCGTGGTGCCTGAGCTTGCCTCGCGCGATCACGTGAAACGCATGCTGCCGCTGATTCGCCAGGTGCTGCAGGAGGCGGGCCGCGAGGCCGGCCAGATCGATGCGGTGGCCTATACGGCCGGTCCCGGACTGGTCGGTGCGCTGCTGGTTGGGGCCTCCTGCGCCCAGGCGCTGGCGTTGGCCTGGGGCGTACTGGCTGTCGGCGTGCACCATATGGAAGGTCACCTGCTGGCACCAATGCTCGAAGCGCAGCCGCCGCAGTTCCCGTTCGTCGCCTTGCTGGTGTCGGGTGGCCATACGCAGCTTGTTCGCGTGGATGGCATTGGCCGGTACGAGCTGCTCGGCGAATCGGTGGACGATGCCGCTGGCGAGGCCTTCGACAAGACCGCAAAGCTGATGGGCCTGCGTTATCCCGGCGGGCCGGAAATCGCCCATCTGGCCGAGCAGGGCGCCCCGGGACGCTTCGTCTTTCCGCGGCCGATGACTGATCGGCCCGGTCTGGATTTCAGTTTCAGCGGCCTGAAGACCTTTACCCTCAATACCTGGCAGCAGTGCCGCAGCGCGGGCGACGAATCCGAGCAGACCCGCTGCGACATCGCGCTGGCGTTCCAGCAGGCTGTGGTCGAGACGCTGACCATCAAGTGTCGCCGAGCCCTTAGGCAGACGGGCCTGAAGTCGCTGGTCATCGCCGGCGGGGTCAGCGCCAATCAGTCTCTGCGCCAGTCGCTGGAGCGGATGCTCGGTGAGTTCAAGGGTCAGGTCTTCTATGCGCGGCCACGTTTCTGCACCGACAACGGTGCGATGATCGCTTACGCTGGCTGTCAGCGCTTGCTCGCCGGGCAGCATGATGGTCCGGCGATCACCGTACAGCCGCGTTGGTCGATGGACACACTGCCGGCGATCTGATGAGCGTCAGAGCGGTCAGAAATGCCGTTCCCGGCCGGCGAACAGGTCGCGCACGTTGCTGCGATGGCGCCAGACGATCAGTGTGGCGAGCAGGCTCATCGGCAACAGCGCGCCGGGTTGCTGCCAGGCCAGCAGTGGCAGGCATAGCGGCAGGGCGATAAGGGCAGCCAGCGAGCTGGTCCGGGTCAGGCGGAATACCAGCAGCCAGGCGACGATGGCCAGCAGTGCGGCCGGCGGGTAGAGCGCGAGCAGGGTGCCGGCGGCGGTGGCGACACCCTTGCCGCCACGGAAGCGAAAATACAACGGATAGAGATGGCCGCAGACCGCTGCCAGACCGATCCAGGCCTGTTGCTGGACGGACATGTCCAGCGAGGCGGCCAGCAGTACGGGCAGCAGGCCCTTGAGCAGATCGCCGAACAGCGTGCAGATCGCCAGTCGCTTGCCTGCCAGACGAAGCATATTGGTGGCGCCGGGATTGCCGGAGCCACCGACACGCGGGTCGGGCATTCCGGCCAGGCGGCTAAGCAGTATGGCGAATGACAGCGAGCCGATCAGGTACGCGAGCAAGGTCAGCAGCCAGAACATGGAATCCATCCGGGGCAGGGAGCCTCTGAGTCTAACGGCGCGTTT